>JBFEQR010000120.1:0-6807 GCA_041549425.1 Yoonia sp.
CGCAGCCTTTTTGATCTGGATGTCGTCTCGCGGCACAAAGTCCCCGACAAGTGGATTTTCGAAGGGACCGCGCTGACCGAACGCAGTTGGCCGGACAGGCTGCGCTATGAAGGGCATGACATTGCTGTCAGCGTCACACCTGTGGGCGTCGACATCGGTTATATCGACGAAGTGGCGCGATCCGAGGAAACGGCGGCACAAACACGCGACATCCGCAAGGAAACCCAAGACGTGAAGATGATCCTGTCTGTGGGGCGCACCGACTACACCAAAGGCGGGATCGAACAGCTGTCCAGTTTCGAGCGGGTTCTGGAGTACAACCCCGACCTGCGTGGCAAGATCAGGCTGGTTCATGTCTCGGTTGCGGCAAACCGGAACATGGCTGTCTATGAAGAAATTCAAAGCGAGATCGAACAGATCGCGGGGCGGATCAACGGCCGTTTCGGCACGCTGGACTGGCAACCCGTCACGCTGATTTCGCGGGCGATCCCGTTCACACAACTGGTGTCCTACTATCAGGCGGCAGATGTGGCGTGGATCACTCCGCTGGCGGACGGGATGAACCTAGTCGCCAAAGAATTCATCGCCTCCCGCGTTGACGGTGACGGGGTGCTTGTGCTGTCCGAATTTGCTGGCGCTGCTGTGGAACTGGCGGATGCTGTGATCACCAACCCTTTCTCGAACCGTGCAATGGACCTGACGCTGGTCAGCGCGCTTGATATGCCGCAGGCGGAACGGCGGCGGCGGATGATGACGATGCGCGATGCGGTCGCAAAGACCGATGTGCGGCAATGGCGGCCCGGCACGCTTGAGTTGGCACAGGCACCTGTCGTTGCGGCCATCGCCTGAGGGCAGGCTGCCCTGTCATACGGATAAGACAACACGCCAAAACAGCGCCGTCATGCGAAAGCTCTGCGCCCCGCCCCGACAAGCCGCGTCACATTCGCCACAAGGCTTTCGGGGTTTTCGGCATATCCCCCTTCGAAGGCCACGCTCACCGGCAAATCCACCGACCCCGCGATGCATCTGACGGTCTGCAAAATGAAATCCAGCGGGATCGCCCTTCACATGCAGGGTTTTGAACTGTGTTGCCTGTCGGGATTGGGTCATGAGGCGGTGCTTTCCTTTGCAGGTGTCTTATAGTGCCGCTCGATCTCGAGCAGCTTTTGCTTGCGCCAGAGGCCCCCGCCATACCCCGTCAGCGATCCGTCAGCGCCAATAACGCGGTGGCAGGGCACGACCAATGCGATCTGGTTGGCACCGTTTGCACGGGCCACAGCGCGGGTGGCGGTGGGCCGTCCGATACGGGCGGCAATGTCGGAATAGCTGCGCGTGGTGCCAGCGGGGATGCGGCGCAATTCATCCCAGACAGACTGCGCAAAAGGCTTGCCATGAAAGACCAGTAGCGTGGTAAAGACGGCAGACGTGCCCGCAAAGAAGGCGTTCAATTCGGCCTTGATCTGGGTTCCCGGGTCCGTTTTGCCGATGCCGATCCTGCCCTTGGCAAGACGGTCCAGCCGCGCCAGTTCCGCTTTCAGGGCCTTGCGATCCACAAACTCCAGCAGGTGAAGCTGGGACGTACGGCACACCGAAATCATGTCCCCTAAGGGGGTCGCAATCCAATCCGCGAACAGCATGGGGCGACTGTCCAATGTTCCGGGCGCGCGGCCCAAAAGCTGCACGAACGCTGCCCGAAACGCGCTGGCAGAACTGAAGCCCGCGTCCAACTGCGCCGCGATCACCTTGCCGCCGTCCGACATCGTTGCAAACCCGTCGCGCAGACGCCTTTGTCGCGCCAGTTCAAGGAACGTCATGCCGAATTGCCGTTTGAAACTGCGGCGGATCGTCGACAGATCAAAGCCCATGCGTTCAATATCGGCCTCTGACCAGCGGTACGCGGGGCGTTCGTCGAGGGCTGACAGCAAAGCGGCGATTGCCGGATCAGCCGATGCGATCGGCGCCAACGGGTGGCAGCGTTTGCATGCACGAAACCCCGCTTCGATACAGGCACCAACAGAGGCATAAAAGGTGCAGTTTTCGGACTTGGGCTTGCGTGCCGGACAGGTAAGGCGACAAAAGATCCCGGTCGTTGCGACACCGACATAGGCCTGCCCGTCATAGGCGTCGTTGCGGTCAAGAAGCGCCTGATAAAGGGTCGCATGGTTTGGAAGATCAAATAACATAGCGTCACCTTAACGCATGCAAAAACCCATGCCGCCGGAAATCAGGAGTCTATTTCATTTCTTTTGTCTGCGTCCCGCGTTTCGGCTTTTCCTTTTCAGAAAAGCCGACCGAGGCGATCACAAAGGCCGGATCAAAATCGCGCGAAAGTCGTTCACATTCGTCAGCGTCGGGCCGGTCACAACCTGATCGCCAATGCTGGCGAAAAAACTGTGGGCATCATTGCGTGCCAGAAACCCGTCGGGATCAAGACCGCGGGACTGCGCCTTGGCAAGCGTTTCAGGTCCGATCACGGCCCCTGCAACTTCGGCTGCACCATCGACGCCATCGGTATCGCAGGCGATCGCATGGATGCCTGCGCCCCCGTGCAAAGCAATCGCAAGGGCCAGACAGAACTCTGCATTGGGGCCACCCACACCGTCGCCGCGCCGCGTGACCGTCAATTCGCCCCCCGACAACAGCAAGACCGGCCTTGCATCTGACGCAAGCCCGCCTTGAATATGCAAAGCCAGCTCTGCCTGTTGTTTTGCAACCTCGCGCGCCTCACCCTCAAGCGCGTCGCCCAATATGCGCACGTCCAAATCCGTAGCCATTGCGGCGGCGGCTTGAAGCGATTGCATCGGAGCGGCATAGACGCGGTTTTCCACGTGGTTCAAACGGGGGTCGGTCGTGGGGATCACGCCAGTTGGACCGGCCAACACCTTTTGCACCGAGGGTGACACCTCAATGCCCCAACGCGCAAGGATGTCTTCCGCGTCACGCGGTGTCGTGTCCTCGCCAACAGTCGGGCCAGAGCCGATGAAAGCAGGGTCATCACCTGGAACGTCGGAAATCATCAGGCACAGCATGCGCGCAGGATAGGCTGCGGCGGCCAACTGCCCGCCCTTGACGCGGCTGAGATGTTTTCGGACGGTGTTGATCTGGTCGATGGGCGCGCCGGATGCCAAAAGCTGTTGGTTCACCTCCTGCTTCTCCGAAAGGCCCAGTCCTGCAGCCGGTGCAACCAGCAAGGATGATGCACCACCCGAAATCAAGGCCAGAACGAAATCGTCAGGTCCCAATCCGCGCAAAAGTGCGATCATCCGTTCGGTGGCGGCCAGTCCTAGGGTATCCGGCACAGGATGTGCTGCTTCGACAATTTCAATGCCTTTACAATGCCTTGCGTAGCCATAGCGCGTGATGACAATCCCCTCACAGGAGCCCCAGACGGACTCCACGGCCTCCGCCATACGCGCGCTGGCCTTTCCCGCGCCAACTACGACGACGCGTCCCTCGGGTTTTGGCGGGATGTGTTGCGCCAGCGACCGCATTGGGTCCGCGACCTCGACAGCGCGCTCGAAAAGCGCTCGTAAATTAGGGGTTTGTGATCCAATGGTCATGGTTCACCCTCTCGAAGAGCCAACGGCATACACATGACAGGGTTTGGATTGGCGAGCCGGACTTTCAGTTTACGCAGCACATGCAATGCGCGATGATTGGCTTTTTTACCTTTGGCAAAACGTGTTGTTTGCGCAGCCCTCAAGCGTAACATTTCACGCCCTTGGGCATTGGGCAGCTGGCAGTGCTGCCGCATATTAAGGTGGATGGAAAGCGACTTCTCTGCCCGTATTGCTGTGTCTTTTTTCAATAGTCGTTTATTCATATCGTCATGTCCATCAGTTGCAGTAAAAACAGCAGCCTTTTCATACCGCTTTTGCGCAAAATCATGGCAAGCTAAAAGATGCGCCCTCCCCAGCAGTCCAATGAACCTCGCCCTCTTTTGCTATCTGACGACCCAAGGTATTTGGCAAGCAGTTGAAGGTAGGCCTAGATCATTCAGTCTGGCGGTTGAAAAAACCTCTAACCCCACAGTGATAATGTCAAAACCAGCAGCTGATCATCAAGTCTATAGCATCCCAAATTCGCCTACTTGCGTCCCTGACCAGTGCCATGAGACACTATAACCCATAAGGGCTCTCACAAGTTTCTCTCAAAATTTTAATGAGTTTCATCTGTTTGATCGAAAGGGTAAACCATGAATACCAGAGAAAATAAGCATACACTGCAAAACAATTATGCAAGTCTTGTCTATGATCTTGCAAAGTTGGAATGCTCCGATGAGCAGATCAGGAGAATCGTTGTGGGTGCTTTCGGTACGGCCGTACGGGACCGCATTGCGCCGCTTTTAGCCATGGTTCGCTCATATGAAGAGCTATCGTCGACTGAGAAAGTCGATATCCTGTATTCTTTCGTCGAAAGACAAGAGGACCTGTCACAGGATGATGCGCTGAGTAAGAACAAGGCAACGTAGTACTTTGCTGCAGCTAATCGGCCATTTTGTTCTGATCAGGTCACCAAAAGGTCAATTTTTGGCCCAGTCATAAGTGCTTTCCGATTGTTTCTTACGCTTTGACCAAAGTATAGCTCTCTTCGATCTGGCCTTGTGCCGGGGGCAGGACGCCACCGAGAGCCCGGAGGCGAAGATACTTCTGACGGGCAATCCGGGCGAACAGATCGGGTTTCTTGTTACGAAGGTCGTTGGCATCGAGACCTCTGAGTGGCGCGAAGTCTCTGCCGAAGGGTCCCCTGCCCAAGGCACGCATCTGGTCCAGTTGGGCAGTGGCGACACTGCAAGCATTCTGCCGGTGTTTGACCTCTTGGGGATGAGGCAGCACCGGTCGAGAGGCGCACGGCATCGATCCGACACCGAGAACACAGGACTTGAAATGATTCCCTGACGTCAGCGCCGGGGCATTGTTGCGCAATCGATTGCAGAAGAAATGAGACAAGGGCCGTCGCGGCTCAACCGCGAGCCCCGCAAAAATGCCCGCAAGAAAGCGGCTCTTACCGTTCTATTATCACTACCTCACTGACGCAGCGTACACGGCATTCATCCACCAGTTATCAGACATGAAAAAACCAGAGGAACATAAAATGAAATAAGACCAGTGAGATAGGATCAAATCTTGCCAACCGCCAGTAGAGCGTCATGCCCTCCAAAACCAACGATGCCCGCATCCCGCAAGACCCGAAAGCGCGCGAACCTGCACTTTTGTCCAGAATTGAAGATTAACGTCGAATTTTCATTGACCGCCAAATCGCTGCCGGATAATGGATCGCTGTTTCAAAATGTATCAGAGTAAATGGTTCAATGTTCACAAGTGTAAAAAGTAAGATCAGTCCGATTGTTGCGGCCGCAGTTGCGGTCGCATCCCCTGTAGGCGTCAGTGCAAATGAAATCGCACTGACGCTCGCAAACCAGGATATCAGCTTTGTCGGCTCGTTTGCGGGCTTCGAAGACGGCGCATATGTCATTCTGGTCGATGGTCAGGAATGGCGCGTGCCGGCGGTCCTTGTGACCTGCAAAGGCGAAGCATGTTTTGAAACCGTGACAGCAAGCACCGGTAGCTAAAGCAGCACAGCCTGCCCGCTGCGCGCACTTTCCTGCGCAGCCAATCCCATCGCAATCGCCTTGGCCCCATCGGCCAAGGTGACCTCTACTTGCCCTTCCCCGCGGATAACCGCGTTGAATCTCTGGTGCTGGTAAAAGGTCGAACCGTTGTGATCGCCCGCCTCGAGCAGGGTCGGGTCAACGGGAATTTCAGACACATAGGGGCCTTTGGGCGCACGCGGGCTGATGATCATCTGCGGCACCGGCGGGTCGCCCAACAGCTTTGGCCAGAACCGCCCGGGTCCGGGCACCAATGCTTCGATCTTGCCCTTTGGGCCGACCGCGCTGATTTCTTCCTGATATCTGGACCCTTCAGCAAACATGCATAGCTCCAACATGGCCCGCGCCCCCTTGGCAAAGTCCAAGATCACATAGCCGTTGTCCCAGATATCGGGCACCTGCCCGTCATAACGTTCATCAATATGGTTCAGCGATTGCCCGGCGCTGGCCATCACGCGCACCGGTTCATCCTCCAGAATAAGGCGCATCAGATCAAAGAAGTGACAGCATTTTTCGACCAAAGTGCCCCCTGTCTTGGCATTAAAGCGGTTCCAGTCTCCGATTTTTGGCAAGAACGGAAAGCGGTGTTCGCGAATGCTCAGCATCTTGATGCCACCGGTCGCCTGCTGCGCCTGCGCGACCAAAGCGGCCACAGGCGGCATATAGCGGTATTCCATCGCGACCCAGACCGGATGCGGATAGTCCGCGAACAGGGCATCCAGAACAGCCGCATCAGAGGGCTCGGTATAAAGCGGTTTTTCACACAGAATAGGCAGCGGGCGGGTGGCCACGATCTGCTGCAACTGCTGCACATGCAGATAGTTGGGGCTGACAATGACAACCGCATCCAGATTTTCGAATGCAAGCAAATCTTCAAGGCTGTCGGCCACATGCGCATCCTGCGCCAGTGTCGCCGCCGACGAGGCAAGCTCCGGCACCGGATCATAGACCACCGACACCCGCCCCTGCGGCAGCAGGTTGATGTTCTGGATATGCTCGCGCCCCATCATGCCGCAGCCGATCAAGCCATAATTCACGGTATTCACGTCGTTAACCCTTACCCATACGAGAGATGTAATTGGCGCGCTTGGCATCATACCAAGTGCGCGAAAATTCGGCCGGTTCCTTGGCGGCGGTCCAGCTTAACCGCTCGATATAGCCAACAGACACCCCCTGCGAGAGGTGAAAAGCATCCG
>JBFEQR010000121.1:0-6761 GCA_041549425.1 Yoonia sp.
CAGCATGGCATAGGACGCAGTCACACCCCCCGTCGTGGGGTGGGTCAGGACCACGATATAGGGAAGACCCGCCTCTTTGAGCATCTGCACGGCAATGGTTGTGCGCGGCATCTGCATCAGGCCCAGAATACCCTCTTGCATGCGCGCGCCACCGGCGGCGGAAAACAGGATCAAGGGGCGTTTCAGGGCGATGGCACGTTCAGCGGCGGCAACAATCGCGTTGCCCACATACATCGACATGGACCCGCCCATAAAGGAAAAGTCCTGCACGGCGACAACAACGCCGGTGCGGCCCATTTCACCCTCGGCCACCAGCATGGCGTCTTTTTCGCCGGTCTTCTTGCGGGCTTCCTTGATGCGGTCGGTATAGCGTTTCTGGTCACGGAAATGCAGTGGATCAGCCACAGGTTCGGGCACCGCGACCTCGACGAAAACGCCGCCGTCGAAGATGGATGTCAGACGATCCCGCGCACCAATGGCCATGTGATGGTCGCAATTGGTGCAGACATTCAGGTTGTCCGCCAATTCGCGGTGAAACAGCATGGTGCCGCATTCATCGCATTTGGTCCAAAGATTGTCGGGCACTTCGCGCCGCGAAAAAAGCGAATTGATCTTGGGACGAACGTAATTGGTGATCCAGTTCATGGGCGCGCCTTCAAAGATGTTTACCGTTTGAGATATGACGGGCTGGCCAGAATTGCAATCAACGCCTTATCGCAATGCGCGCGGCAATCCACATGATCCACAAGCTTAGCAACATCACAAGCAACTGATAGATGACGAAGGGGCTGAACACCGCCTCTATGCCATAGGCATAAAGCGCGGGATCTTCATAAGGATACAAGAACAGCGCGAGACCGGATGCAGGCCACCCCTCGACCGCGACAATCAGCAGGGCAAAGGCGTTATTGGCGATATGCAGCCCCATTGCCGCCCCCAGATTGCCCGTCCGCGCCGTCAGATCAGCGCAGGCAATGCCCAGACAGGTCGCCCAGATCGCCCAGATCACACCCTCGGCGGCACCATTGCCGTTCCAGTAGTGCAAACCGCCGAACATCACCGAAGGCAGCACCATCCACGTCCAGCGGCTCGACGACAGGCAGGCGAATTGCTGTTGCAGGTAACCGCGAAAGACCATCTCTTCGGTGCCAACCTGAATCAACAGTGCAACAAGCGTGATCGGGATCAGAGACACCCACACGCCAAAATCACGCACCTGTGCCAAATCATCGGGATTGATCCACGGCGGCAGGATTTCAAGGATCAGCAACCACAAACCAACCATGCCGCCCACACGGAACAAATCATGCCAGAACGCCTGCGGAGGCCCCAAAAGCGACCATAGCCCACGCCCGTGCAACCGGCGCAAAAGCACCAAAAAGCCCAGCGCGGCAATGCCGAAAGATGCAAACTGCGCCAATGTGCCAAAGGCCGTCGTGCCCTCGTAAAAGGCATCGACCTGCGCCTCGCTGGTCATGAAAAAGGTGACCACCGCCGGAGACAGGGCAAAGACGGCTTCGAACAGCACGATGACAACCAACACGCGCCACAACTCGGGCGCGCGCAGGGCCGGACGGATAAATTCACGAAACGGGGCATAGGGATCATGCATTGTGAGACCCTATGCTGCAGGCCACATCAGCCGCAACCGCCCTTCGCAAGGGCTTGCACAGGGCCTGTCCACTATTTAGACGTTTCCAAACAGTTTCCGCAGGAGAATACCCAGATGTCCCAAGGCCGCGTCGATAAATCCAACCTTCCCTCCCGTCACGTCACCGAAGGGCCCGCCCGCGCCCCGCACCGGTCCTATTACTACGCGATGGGTCTGGACGAAGAGGCGATTGCCCAGCCATGGGTCGGCGTTGCCACCTGCTGGAACGAAGCGGCCCCCTGTAACATCTCGCTGAACCGTCAGGCACAGGCCGTCAAATTGGGCGTCAAACATGCCAACGGCACGCCCCGTGAATTCACCACGATCACCGTCACCGACGGTATCGCCATGGGCCACGAAGGGATGCGGTCCTCGCTTGCATCTCGCGAAGCGATTGCCGACACGGTTGAACTGACCATGCGCGGCCACTGCTATGACGCAATCGTGGGTCTGGCGGGTTGTGACAAATCCCTGCCCGGCATGATGATGGCGATGGTGCGGCTGAACACTCCGTCGGTCTTTATCTACGGCGGTTCGATCCTGCCGGGCCGTCTTGAAGGCAAAGACGTCACCGTTCAGGACGTGTTTGAGGCCGTGGGCAAACATCAGGCTGGCAACATGTCCGACGCCGAATTGGAAGTGCTGGAACGGGTGGCCTGCCCCTCTGCCGGTGCCTGTGGTGGCCAGTTTACCGCCAACACCATGGCCTGTGTATCGGAGGCCATCGGCCTTGCGCTGATGAATTCGTCCGGCGCACCCGCCCCTTACGAAAGCCGTGACCAGTACGGTGTCGCCTCTGGCGAGGCGGTCATGAACCTGATCGCCAAGAACATCCGCGCCCGCGATATCGTGACGCGCAAGTCGCTGGAAAACGCAGCCCGCATCGTGGCCTGTACCGGCGGGTCCACCAACGCCGGTCTGCACCTGCCCGCCATCGCCCATGAGGCCGGTATTGATTTCGACCTGATGGACGTCTGCGAGATTTTCCGCGACACGCCCTACTTTGTCGACCTCAAGCCCGGTGGCCAATATGTGGCCAAAGACCTTTATGAAGCAGGCGGCGTGCCTGTGGTGCTGAAGGAACTGCGCAAGGCCGGTCTGATCCACGAAGACTGCATGACGGCATCTGGCCGTGAAATGGGTGAAGAACTGGACATGATCCGCGGCGACGCTGACGGCAAAGTAATCTATCCGGTCGAAACGCCGCTGACACCAACCGGCGGCGTTGTTGGCCTGCAAGGCAACCTTGCCCCCGAAGGCGCGATCGTCAAAGTCGCGGGCATGTCCAACGAAGAGCAAAGCTTTACCGGCCCCGCCCGCGTCTTTGAAAGCGAGGAAGAGGCCTTTGCAGCCGTCAAGGCGCGCGAGTACGAAGAAGGCGAAGTCATCGTGATCCGCAACGAAGGCCCCTCCGGCGGTCCCGGTATGCGCGAAATGCTGGCGACAACGGCGGCGCTGTCCGGTCAGGGCATGGGCAAAAAAGTGGCGCTGATCACCGATGGCCGTTTCTCGGGCGCGACACGCGGTTTCTGCGTTGGTCACGTGGGGCCAGAGGCCGCACATGGCGGCCCTATCGGCCTGTTGGAAAATGGCGACATGATCACGATTGACGCGATCTCCGGCGCGCTGACAGTTGACCTGAGCGACGAAGAACTCGCCCAGCGCAAGGCCAACTGGAAAGGCCCCAAGGAAACCATCTATGCCTCTGGTGCGCTTTGGAAATACGCGCAGCTGGTGGGTGGTGCACGGCTTGGTGCAGTGACCCATCCCGGGGCAAAATCGGAGAAGCACATCTATATGGATTTGTAACCGGATGTGGCGCACGAGCGTTGCGGTGTGTGGCGTTCTGGCCCTTGCGTCCTGCACGCCGCTCGCCGCTACGCGGTCTGTGACATTGGGTGACGGAACCGTTGCCGCAACCGCACCGGCGGGTTATTGCATCGACCCCGTGGCAAGCCAACCGCGGCGGGATTTTGCGATCATTACGCCCTGCGCCACCTTGGGTGGCAGCGGCAGGCCCGACGTGATCGGCATGGCCACCTTGCAGGTCGGCCCCGCCGAAAGCGGCACAATCGCAAAGGACGAAATCGCACTGCGCAATTTTCTGATCACCAAATCAGGGTTGAACTTGCTCAGCCAGTCAGGGAACGGAGACGAGATCACGATCTTGTCCACACAGGCCTTTCGCGATCAGGTGATGGTGCATTTCATTGACGCCGGTGCCCCGCCCATCGCCGGTCTGCAATCCGAAGAATGGCGGGCCTTTCGCGACATCGGCGGGCGTCTGGTCACAATCGGCGTGCGCGGCCTTGCCGCCGCCCCCCTGCAAGACGGCCCCGGTGCGACATTGCTCAAACGTATCCTCGCAGGGGTCAAACCCGCGGCAGACGTGACACCCGAAACCTAGGGTGTTCATTTTCCGCACCCGACCTGCCAGAGTGTCACCACACAAGGGACCTTCATACAGATGCTGTTTTCGCCCCATGGACTGACCGGACGCTTTTTGCACCGCCGCTCACTCGCGCGGTGGAAAGCGGCGGCACGTGACGTGAATAATGCGGATGTGGATACGCTGGACACACAAACGAAGATGGCCCAACAGGCCTTGCGCAGGCTGCGCCAATTCCAGACCAAAGCGCAGGATCGGCTGAACCTGCCACGCTCCGGCGCCGATACATTTCCACGTCCCCCCGGGACCGATTGGTCGTGGCGCCCCGAACTTTGGCGTCTGCAATACCCCGAAGGCGGCATCGCACCCGCACGCGCAAAGGACAGGATGACCAACGAAGTGGTCATTTTCCATGACTGCAAAACCGCAGAGGTCAGCCTGCGGCAGTTCAAAAACCTGCGTGAAACTGATCTTAACCCTTATGGATTGGCGTTAGATGTGTTCCATTTTGATGGCACGTATTTGTCGCTGGTGATCGAAATCCCGAACTCATCATGTGAAGGACTGCGCAAGAACCATCTGGTCCGCCTCTCCACACTCATCACGCGCGAGCGGCCAACCAAAATCTACGCCCGCCTGAACGTCAAGCACGGCCCCAATACCGAACAGGTATTGCTGACCCTGCCGGATGAGGACGGGGAAACAATGGTCGAATTCGACCTTGCCTACAGCCAGCTTAACGAAAAGCGGGCAGACCGCATGTGGCTTGACCTGATGATCGAAGAGCCTGCCATGAACCGGATCACCTTTCGCGATCTGACCTTATGCCGTTATCCGCGCGCAAATCTCTAGGATGCTTTGCCGACCATGACCCAAGCCCGTATTATCAATGCAGAAATCCGCGCAGGTGTCTGGACCGGCGAATTGACCGGCGCGGGCAATGCGCACCCAGACATCAAGGTTACCCATAGAGACACTGCTCTGGATGATGTTTCCTGCACCCATGAGAGCGCCCGTGACACTTGGCTGATAAAAGCACCGATCCCCGCGAAATTAATCAGCGATGGGCTGCAAACGTTTCACGTTATGAACGCAGGGCATGTCATCGCGGATTTCTCGCTGCTGGCGGGTGAAGCACTGGCCAGCGACCTTGAAGCCGAGATCGCGTTGATCCGCAGCGAGTTGGACATCCTCAAAGCCGCCTTTCGCAAACACTGCGCGGAAAGCTAGCCGTCGCCGCCCAGGTCATCCCAAATCTCGCGGACCCAGCGCTTGATCAACTGCGCCTCTTCCCAGCGGTTTGACATCTCGCGCCCGTCAGGGCCTGTCATGGCATATTCGGGCGGGCCAAGTTCGCACACAAAGATACAATCGCCCGACGCGTTACGCGCCCGCCAGTCGGTCAATCCTTCGCGCCACCACCCCTTGAACAGATCGACCCATTTCCGGTGCTGTGGGAAATCCAGCTGCAACTGGATTTGCTGCCGCGAGGCCACGCGCGCCTGAAAGCTGTCCGAGCGGTGCAAGATCCGGCTTATCAGCGCAAGATCATCATCCGACAACGGGAACCAGAATTCGCGGTCGACCACATAGTGCGAAAGGTCGGCACAGATGCGCATTTCGGGGATACGATCCAGCAGTTGCAGCGTCGTGAACAGATCATTCGTAATGCAGTTGCGATGGGTTTCGAACTGCACCGGCACGCCGATCCGGTCGGCCATCGCGATCCATGTTTCAATCACCGGCACCATATCATCCAGCGCAATCGGCATCACCTGCCCGATGACATCGACAAAGGGCGCGCCAAAATCTGCCGCCATGTGCAAGGTGTCTTCAAGGCTTTCGATGGTTTTGGGAAAGGCGACAATCAGCGGCGTCAGTCCCTGTGCCTGCATGTGCGGCCGCACCGCGTGGGCCACCGCCACATCCGACGCGCCCAGATCAATCGCCATCCCGTCAAAGCCCGCCCCTGCGACCATTTCGCAAACCTGATCATAGGGCAGTTTCACACCCGTCTGGTCATGCGGCTGCATCGCCCAAAGCGAGGTGTAGACCTGCAGGCGCCTCATTCTGCGGGCATCCGTGTGACACGTCCGCCGGAACGGGGGATGACCCAGACTTCGTCCATCGGGTACTGGCTTTCGTCTTTTGCGATCAGTTTGCCGATGACTTCGCGCTGGAATTCCAGCCAGCCCATGCGGTGCACCTCGCCTGCTTTTGCCTCGATCCGGTTGTTCAGATCACGCAACTTCCAGAACGGAACCGCCGGAAAGGTGTGATGTGCCGTGTGATAAGGCATCTGCCAGCAAAGCCAGCGTTGCAACCCGTTGGCACGGGTAGAGCGGGTGTTTTCCATGATGTCGTTCTCATGGCTCAGTCCCAGATGTTCGATGGTGTTCTGAAGCTGATGCACAGGTTTGGTCAGCAGCATCGGCACAAGCCAGAACGTCAGCGCAGCCCAGGAACCCGCCATTACGGACACCAGGGCGATCATGACATAGCCCAAAAGATGCAGTCTGCTTTCGCGGATGACACGGGCCTCTTCTTCGGTACGGATGAAGGGCTCGATGATGATCCCGCGCGCGCGGCGGACCAGTCCGAAGAAACGGTTGCGCCAATACGTGATGCCGCTAAGCCACAAAAGATAAGTGCCGATCGTATAAGGTTCGCGGACAAGTTCCCCGTCGCGTTCCCAATCCTGTGTGTACTGGTGGTGGGCGA
>JBFEQR010000122.1:0-6752 GCA_041549425.1 Yoonia sp.
ATGGCGATATCAGCGTCGCGGCGGGTCAGGTCCTCCAACCGGTCAGAGGCGATGATCTCGATCTCGATCCCCGGGGCTTCATGGCGCAGTTTTTGCATCACCGGCGGCAGAAAACCGGCAGCAAGCAATTCACTTGCCGTGACCGATACGCGCCCTGCGACCTGTTGTGACTGACCCGAGGCGACCATGGAAATGCGGCTGGCCGCATCGCCCATCGCGCGCACATGGTCCAACAGATCACGCCCCGCAGCGGTCATCCGAAACGACCGGCCCGCGCGTTCAAACAAGGTCACGCCCAGCGCCCCTTCCAAGGCTGAAACCTGTCGCCCGACCGTGGGTTGGGTTGTTTTCAGCGCCCGTGCCGCAGCACTCAGGGACCCCTCTTCCGCAGTGGCGAGGAAGGCCTTGATCTGGTTCCAGTCAAATGAGATCGCCTGCCAATTCATGCGAATATGTATAGTTCATGAACATATTTTCGCAATTTATATATTACCAGCGTATATGATAGTCTCCCGCTTATGGGCAATCGGTCCATGGCAGACACGGGACACGACCTATGGCCAACGCCACCTTCTGGGACAAGGCAGCGCAGAAATACGCCGCCTCCAAAATTGCCGATATGGGCGGATACGAGGAAACATTGCGCCGCACCCGCAGTTTTCTGCATCCCGATGACCACTTGCTGGAGGTCGGATGCGGCACCGGCAGCACTGCACTGATCTTGGCCCCCTTCGTGCGCCGGATGACCGCGACAGATATCTCGGGAGAGATGATCGCGATTGCCAAAGGCAAGCTTGAAAAGACGGATATTACAAACCTGCAATTTGTGCAGACAGAGGCGACAGAGCCGTTGGCAGATGCCCCCTATGACACGGTTTGCGCGTTCAACCTGCTTCATTTGCTTGATGATCTGGACGCCGGATTGGCGCATTTGCATAGCCTGCTGAAACCCGGTGGCTACCTGATCAGCAAGACCGGCTGCCTACGCGACATGAGCTTTCTACTGCCGCCCGTCATCAAAGTGATGCAATGGGTTGGCAAAGCGCCCCACGTCAGCACCTTCAATGCCGCCCAACTTGAGGCCGCTTTCGAAGCGGCGGGGTTCGAACT
This sequence comes from Yoonia sp., assembly GCA_041549425.1. GTDB lineage: Bacteria > Pseudomonadota > Alphaproteobacteria > Rhodobacterales > Rhodobacteraceae > Yoonia. The sequence goes on from JBFEQR010000122.1 coordinate 1,111, forward strand.
GGTCGAAACCGGCTATCACGGCAAAACGAAATCCACACGTTTCATTGCAGCGCGCCGCAAGTAGATAGGAAAAGGGCGCGCCCTCAAACGATGGCGCGCCCTGCATCTTTGCTGAATGCCAATCGGCTTCAGTCGTCTTTGTCGTCGGCATCCGGCAGGTTGAAAAAGCTCTCCGCGTCCGAAACATCGCGCGTGTCTTCTTTTTCCTCTTCCTCGTCATCACGCGGATCGGACAGGCTGAATGTTTCCAGACCGGCCATTGCACTGGGCATCTTGGGCTCTGCGGGCATGCCGAGCGATTGCTCTGTGCTGACCAGCTTGCGACGCTCGTCATCGGTCATTGCTTCGCCGTCTTTGGCCTTTTTGGCGTTTGCCTTCTGAACTGCGGCGTCCAGTTCGGACTGTTTGCACAGGCCCAATGCGACGGGGTCGATCGGTTCGATGTTGTTGATGTTCCAGTGGGTGCGTTCACGGATCGCCTGAATGGTCGGCTTGGTCGTGCCAACCAGCTTCGAGATTTGACCGTCCGTCAGTTCGGGATGGAACTTGACCAGCCAATAGATCGACGCAGGACGATCCTGTCGCTTGGACAGGGGCGTATAACGCGGGCCACGGCGCTTTTCCTCGCCGGTCGCGGCGGCGTAGAACTTCAGCTTCAGCTTGTGCTTGGGGTCCGCTTCGGCCTTGCTGATTTCTTCTTGGGTCAACTGGTTGTTAGCGATCGGATCAAACCCTTTCACGCCAGCGGCAACATCACCGTCGGCAATGCCTTGCACTTCCAGTTCATGAAAACCGCAGAAATCCGCGATCTGCTTGAAGGTCAGCGTTGTGTTGTCGCAAAGCCAGACAGCAGTCGCTTTGGCCATGATCGGTTTATCGGACATCTTTCATCTCCATTCTTTCAGCAGACAAGCCTCTCCCGCGCCCTTAAGTTGGGCAGACTGCATTTGCAGCCGGGTTCACATTGTCGAGGAACTTGGCACCTATATAGTGACAGCCAAACCGAGATGAAAGATCAAAAATGTATCGTCTGTTTGCCATCCTTTGCCTGTTTTGCGCCCCTTTGCACGCGCAAGACCGAGACGGCGATTTCGATTACTATGTGATGTCGCTCTCATGGTCGGCGAACTGGTGCGCACTTGAGGGCGATAGCCGCAATTCGCCCCAATGCGATCCGGAGGCCGGTTTCGGCTGGATATTGCACGGGCTGTGGCCGCAATATGAAACCGGCTATCCAGCCCATTGCGCCACGTCCCGCCGTCCGCCAAGCCGCACTGACACAGCCGCAATGGCCGATATCATGGGCACCGCAGGGCTGGCGTGGCACCAGTGGAGAAAACACGGGGTGTGCAGCGGCCTTTCGTCTGACGCCTATTATGCCCTGTCGCGCGAAGCCTACGGGCGCATCGTCCGCCCCGAGGAGTTTCGCACATTGACGCGGGAGGTCACATTGCCTGCAACACTGATCGAAGAGGCCTTTTTGCGCGACAATCCAGACCTGAGCGCGGACCAGATCACGATCACCTGCAAATCAGGCTACATTCAGGAAGCCCGCATTTGCCTGACGCGCGATCTGGAATTCAGGAACTGTGGCCGTGATGTACGCCGCGATTGCGCATTGACAGACGCGCAATTCGATCCCATGCGCTAACACAAAAAGGCATCAGTCGCCTGATGCCCTTTCTCGAGAATTGCGCGTAATTGACGCCTAGCTGTTGGTCGGCTCTTGCTCTGCCGCGACCAAAGTGCCGTCTTTCAGCAGAACCTCACCGCGCGTGTCCTGACATTTGGGTGTACCGTCACGGTTCAGGCGGGGTGTCATAAAACCCTCAAGCCCGTCATCAATGTACCAGTGCTGGCAGCCATCGGGGTCAATCCACACGTTTGCAACGCCGTCACGCAGGAAACCACCATCGACACCCCCCGTCGGTGATCTCGTCAGAGCTTCCCATCCGCTCACAGGCAACCAATGTGGTTACTGCTGCAACCAGAACGACGCTTCGTGTCAAACCCATCTTAAATCCACTTCTACTGCGCGATTCGCGCCTACCGATTTGGGCACAAGATATGCCGTGCATCCCGTGAGGTCTACACTACTGGTTCTGCCAGCCCCAAGGAAACGCAACACTCTGACTGTGATCTCAAGCGCCCGCGTGTAACACATCCCGCGTGAGCGCAGAGTGTGGATCGGCAAGATCGGCGATGATGTCGAAATGGTGCCGCTCCGGCTCCACGACGCAGGCACAATTCCACGCCTGCGATAGTGCAGAAGCCTGCTCAATCAACGCAGGACGTTCCTGCGCGCCGACCCAGACGATTGCGGGGCACTGTGGTGCGGGCAGATGAACGGGGCTTTCGCGCTGCGCTTCGGCAGCGTCAATTTTCAGATCGGCATTCATCGAGGTCCGCATCATCGGGGCAAGGTCGGCCACAGGTGAGATGGGCACCACCTTTGCCAGTCTTTCCTGCCAGCGTGCCCCGGGTCTGGGTGATGCTGCGCGCGCGGCCAATTGACCACCGGCAGAATGGCCCACCAGATGGATCGGACCGGGAACGCGTGACGCTGCCGTGATAATGGCTTGGTTGATTTGATCGCCGATTTCGGTGATCCGCACATCGGGACACAGATCATATGACGGCATCGCGACCGCATACCCATGTGCAAGCGGGCCTGCCGCAAGATGTGACCAGAAGGATTTGTCAAAGCGCAGCCAATACCCGCCGTGCACGAATACGATCAACCCCTTGGCCAGACGTGGCGGATGGAACAGATCAAGCCGTGTGCGCTCTGTCAGACCATAGGGCAGGTCGATCTCGCAGACGGCCTGCGCGCGAAATGCAGCAGCGGCCTTTGACCATTTGTCGGGATAGGTATCGCCACCCTCGATGTAAGCCGCATTCGCGTATGCGTCGTCCAATTCCATCACATGCCCCCTTTACCTCATGGCCTTGCATCGTTCAGATAGCGCCGAAATCCAAGGGAGGCCACCATGCCAGACGATACAACAAATCTGAAGTCCATGCTCACCCGCACCGATCTGTTCTGCGAAGATGCGTTTCTTGCCGGTAAATGGGTGCAGGCAGAAAGCGGAAAGACCTTTGACGTCACAAACCCTGCACGCGGCGACGTGATTGCCAAGGTCCCCGATCTGTCCCGCGCAGAAGTAACCGCCGCCATCGCCGCCGCAGGGCAGGCCCAAAAGGAATGGGCGGCCCGCACAGCCAAGGAACGCAGCAGTGTCTTGCGCAAATGGTTCGACCTGACGCTGGTCAATCAGGAAGACCTGGCAATCATCATGACCGCCGAACAGGGCAAACCGCTGGCCGAGGCACGTGCCGAAATCGCCTATGGTGCATCATTTGTGGAATGGTTCGCGGAAGAGGCCAAGCGCATCTATGGCGAAACAATCCCCGGCCATATGGCGGACAAGCGGATCACGGTGATCAAACAGCCGATCGGCGTGGCCGCTGGCATCACCCCGTGGAATTTCCCCAATGCCATGATCGCCCGCAAGGTCGCCCCCGCATTCGCGGCAGGTTGTTCTTTTGTGATCAAACCCTCCGAACTGACCCCGCTTTCGGCGCTGGCGATGGCCAAACTCGCGCAAGAGGCAGGCGTGCCGGACGGCTTGTTCTCGGTCGTCACCTCGACGGATGCGTCCACGGTCGGCAAGGAATTCTGCGAGAACCCTATTGTGCGGAAACTGACCTTTACCGGATCAACCCAAGTGGGGCGCATTTTGCTACGGCAGGCCGCCGACCAGGTGATGAAATGCTCGATGGAACTGGGTGGCAACGCGCCATTCATCGTCTTTGACGATGCCGATCTGGATGATGCTGTTGTCGGGGCGATTGCCTGCAAATTCCGCAACAACGGGCAGACCTGCGTCTGCGCAAACCGGATTTACGTGCAGGCGGGCGTTTATGACGCCTTTGCTGCGAAACTGAAGGACGCTGTCGAAAAGCTGCAGGTCGGCGACGGGTTCAGCGATGGCACCACCCTTGGCCCCCTGATCGCCCCTGCTGCTGTCGACAAAGTGCAGGCCCATCTGGAGGATGCGCTTGCCAAGGGCGGCGAAATTCTGACTGGCGGCAAACCGCACGCATTTGGCGGCCAGTTCTTTGAACCGACCATCGTCACGAATGCCCGCAAAGACATGCTGGTCAGCACAGACGAAACCTTCGGGCCGTTCGCACCTCTGTTCAAGTTCGAAGACGAAGACGATGTGATCGCGCTTGCCAATGACACGATCTTTGGCTTGGCGTCCTATTTCTACGCCAAGGACATCAGCCGCGTGACAAAAGTTGCCGAAGCGCTGGAATACGGGATCGTGGGTGTGAACACCGGCATCATCTCGACCGAAGTGGCCCCGTTTGGTGGCGTCAAACAGTCCGGACTGGGCCGCGAAGGATCACGCCACGGGATCGAGGACTATCTTGAGATGAAATACATCTGCACCTCTGTCTGATTGGACTGCGGCGCGCATTTTCCAGAAAAAAATCGCGCCGCCCGCCAAGGATTGACGCCGCGCGTGCGTCCAACCAACGTGATGCGCATGAAAACGAGCGATGAAGACTTGGCGATGGCCGCCGCAGCCGGTGACGGTGCGGCCTTTGCCATTTTGCTTGAACGTCACTATGATCGGCTTTTCGCATTCTGTTTCCGCCTGACCGGAACGCGGGCCGAAGCCGAAGACCTGACACAGGACATTTGCGCCGCCCTGCCAGCCAAACTGCGCAGCTATCAGCAGCGCGCGCAGGTGACGACGTGGCTTTACCGTGTCGCCGTGAACGCAGCCCATGACAGGCGGCGCAAAGGGGCCAGCTATGCCAAAGCCACCCAAGTTTGGGGCGATTGGGAAAACGGTCGCATCGCCGCCGCGCAGGAAACAACCGAAGTGCTGGACTGGCTGACCACCGCCATGCGGCAACTGCCGCCAGATCTGCGCGATACGCTGGCCCTGGTTCTGGACGACATGACACATGCGCAGGCCGCAGAGGTCTTGGGCGTGTCCGAAGGCACAATCAGCTGGCGCATTTCGCAGGCCAAGAAAGCACTGCGCGACATCCGTGAAGAGGAGGGGCAGATATGATTGATGACCTCGATCTCCTCAAATCCCGCATGGATCAGGCCACACCCGAACCCGATGCGGCCCGCCGCGCAGCCAATCTGGCGCTGGCGCAGGCAAACTTTGCGGCACTGCACCGCTCCGCCACGCCCGCAGGCGCGCCGTCCGCTGGCCTGCGCGGGATTTGGGACAGGATCACTTCAAAAGGCGTTATCACTGCCACTGCCGCCATGGCCGCCTTTGCGCTGATCCTGATCGCGCCGCAGGGCATCGACCAGATGCGCGCGCCTGTGCTCTCGGACCATTTCGTGCCGGAAGTTGCCGCAGAAAGCAGTTTTGCCCCTCTCGCACGCACCACGCAGATGGACGACATCGCCGCAGCCGCCCCACAGGCGTTGGCCGCACGCGGGGCGCAGGCCATGCCGCCCGCGGGCCTTATCGATATCGGTGCGATCGTCAGTGATCTGGTCGATGCGCTGCCTGCCTCATTGCCACAGGTCGCCATCCTGCCGACCCCTTGGGACGCGCAAACACAGCTTTTGATGGTGACAAATCCGGACCGCGCTAAACCGC
>JBFEQR010000123.1:0-6687 GCA_041549425.1 Yoonia sp.
GACATGGGCGGCGCATCGGTGACATTGGCATCGGGTAAGGTGGTTCATGGCCACCTTCTGGTGGGATCGGACGGACGCAAAAGCGGCACGGCCGCGCGTGCGGGGATCAAACGCACAGGCTGGGGCTACGGGCAAACGGCAGTTGTCTGCGCCGTGGCCCATGAAAAACCCCACGGGGGGATCGCACACCAGTTCTTTATGCCCGCAGGCCCCTTGGCCATTTTGCCCCTGACCGAAAACCGAAGTTCGATTGTCTGGAGCGAGACCGACAAACGCGCCGCAGAGTTGATCGCGATGAACGACGCCGATTTTCTTGCGGCCCTACGCCCTGCATTCGGCAGCTTTCTGGGCGATATCAGCCTGACAGGCGCGCGCTTCAGCTATCCGTTGGGTCTGACGCTGGCCAACAGCTTTGTCGCGGAGCGCATCGCGCTGATCGGCGATGCAGCACACGGCGTGCATCCGATCGCGGGGCAAGGGCTGAATGCGGGGTTGCGCGATGTCGCCGCCTTGGCGGATGTGATCGAACAGGCGCGCGCGCGTGGCGAAGACATCGGCGGCGCACAGGCGCTGGCGCGTTACCAGCAATGGCGGCGATTCGACACGGCCACGCTGGCGCTGGCGACCGACACGTTCAACAGGCTGTTTTCAAACGATAACCCGATCCTGCGTGCGGCGCGCGATATCGGGATGGGGATGGTAAATGCCGCGCCCTCTTTGCGGCGCACCTTCATTCGCGAGGCGGCAGGCCTGACCGGTGATTTGCCGCGGCTCATGCGCTAGGGACATACCAACGCCATTCCGCCAAACGATCCGCTAGTCCAGCGCGCGTGCCTCATCCATGAGCATAACGGGAATACCGTTGCGGATCGGAAAAGCGAGCTTGCCCTTCTTGCTGATCAATTCCTGCTTTTCCGCATCATAGACAAGCGTGTCCTGCGTCAATGGGCAGACCAACGCCTCAAGCATCTTTGGATCGAACGCTTTTTCACTCATTGCATGACCTCTTCGCCGGACCCGCCGCGCAGGGCGTATTCGATCAAAGTCATGAGGGTTTCGCGGCGCGTGGTCAAGGAGGGCGCTTCCAGCAAGGCCTGTTTGTCCTCTGGTTCGAACGGGCACAGCATAGAGAGGGAGTTGATCAACAATTCGTCGTCGGCCTCGCCCAGACTTTCCCAATCGGTGGACAGTCCGGCCTCGCTCAGAAAGCGACCCAGCGCTTCCATAAAGACGGGGCGGTCAAACGTAGGGTCTTTTTCAGTCGGCCCCAGATCGTTTTCGAACCCTTGCCATGTGACCTTGCAGCGGCGGTAGGGGGTAAAGCCTTCCACCTCTTCGATGACGCGGAACCGCGACGCCCCTGCAAGCGTAATCATATAGCGCCCGTCGTCCGTTTCGGAAAAGGCCGTGACCTTGCCCGCGCAGCCGATGCGGTGCAATTTGCCACCGTCAGGCCCTTCATAGGGTTGCACCATCCCGACCAACCGTGACGACGTCTTGAGCGCATCATCGAGCATCGCCAGATAGCGCGGCTCGAACAAATGCAACGGCAGGCGCGAACGCGGCAAAAGCAGCGCGCCGGGCAAGGGGAACACGGGGATCGTGTCTGGCAAGTCAGTCTTTGAAATCATGACTCGAAGGTAGGCCGATATCGGGCTCAGGCAAATATCAAAGACGACAGTTTCCGGCGACCGTTCAACACCACCGGATCTTTTGCCTCGCGCGCATCGAAAATGGTGAACAACTGGGTCTTGGCCGCACCGTCGTTCCACTCGCGATCACGGCGGAAAAGCTCTAGCAATTGGTCTACCGCTTCTTCGACCGCACCCGTGGCATGTAGCGCGATGGCCAGATCGAAACGGGCCTGATGATCGTCGGGCGACGCTTCGACAGCGGCCTGCAATTCGGCAACCGGACCGGCGTTGGCCGCCTCACGCGCTAGCGTGATCTGTGCATGAACTGCTTCCAGCAGCGGGTCGGTTGAAATCTCGGCAGGGGCACCGTTCAGGATTGCCTCGGCCTGATCGACGTCGTCCATCGCAAGATGCGCCCGCACCAATCCGGCATAGGCCGGTGCATTGGCTGGCTCTTCCTGCAGGATGGCGGCAAAGGTTTCGGCGGCATCTGCCGCAGCACCCTCTTGCAGCATCTGCTCTGCGGCTTCGATTGCGGCGTTCAGACCTTCGTCTTCGGGTTCACCGCCCATTGCGGCAATCTTTTCGACGAATGCATTGATTTCGGAGGGCGGCAGCGCGCCCTGAAAACCATCGACAGGACGGCCCTGAAAGAAGGCATAGACGGTCGGGATCGATTGCACCTGCAATTGACCGGCATAGGCCTGATTGGCATCCACATCGATCTTCACCAGCTTGACGCGGCCACCTGCCTTGGTCACAGCCGCCTCGATCGCGGGGCCAAGTGTTTTGCAGGGGCCACACCACGGCGCCCAGAAATCGACGATGACCGGAACCGTCTGCGAGGCCTCGATCACATCAGCCACAAAGCTCGCGTCGGTGCCGTCTTTGATCAGGTCAGCGGGGGCGTTTGGCGTGCCATCCAGTTCGAGCATTTTCATCTCCATTCAGATATGTTTGCGCCTTATATGTGGGCAAAGCAGGACAAGTCCAAGGGGCAAAGGCGCTTTACCATCGCCCAAGGGGCACTTAGCGTAGTGATATGGTGAAATCAGTTCTTACATTCGGCGACAGCAACACCTACGGCACGCCGCCTGCAAAAGCGCGCGGCGAAAACCGCCGTTTCCCGCCAGAGGTACGCTGGACCGGCGTCATGGCCCGCGCCCTAGCCCCTGACTGGCAGGTAATCGAGGCAGGGTTGCCCGGACGCACAACCTGTCGGCCCGACCCTTTGATGGGGGCGCATATGGACGGGCAGATCGGCCTGCGCATCGCCTTGGAAAGCAATGGCCCGATTGATCTGCTGACGATCATGCTGGGCACCAACGACGCCCAGACCCATCATGCCGCAAGTGCCGAACAAATCACCGGCGGACTGGCTGGCCTGCTGGCGATCGCCAAATCGGAGCCTTACCAGACACGACACGGCGGCTTTGATATCTTGCTGATCGCGCCCCCACCGGTTCTGGAACAGGGCACCTATCGCGACACGCTTATGGGGGCTGCCGCCAAATCCGCAAGCTTCGGCCCGATGATGGCCGCCCTTGCCGCGCATTGGGGCATCGGGTTCTTTGACGCGGGCGGCGTGATTGCCGCCAGCCCCGTTGACGGGCTTCATTTTGCAGCAGAGGATCACGCGACCCTTGGCGCGGCGCTGGCCGAAAAGGTGCGCACCCTATGAGCCATCCAAAACTGGGCGCAATCGCGGTTGTCTGGCATGAAGAACGGCTGCTTTTGGTGAAGCGCAAGAAAGACCCCAATGCAAACACATGGGGTTTTCCGGGCGGCCATGTGGAACTGGGTGAAACAGCGCTGCAGGCGGCAGCACGCGAACTGGCCGAGGAAACCGGCGTCATCGGGACACCGCTACGCTATCTGACGAATGTGGACGCGATCACCTTGGGCCGCGACGGGGCGGTACAGTTCCACTACCTCTTGGCTGCCGTGCTTTGCCAATATGAAAGCGGGACACCGCAAGCCGCCGATGACGCCAGCGATGCCGGATGGTTTACCCTGCAAGAGACACAAACCCTGCATCAAAGCCCGAATCTGCAAAACATCATCGCGCTGCTTGATATGTAAGGTGGATGGGTATCCACCCTACTGGATCACCGCCACCATCGGTCCCAGTTGGAAGCCAAAGTCACTGCGTCCCAGATCACGCGCAAAAAGCCGCGATACCTTGCCATCAAAATAGAGCGCATTGGGCAATCCCAGATAGTCACGGAAAAGACTACCAAAGGCGTGAAACGTCACCGGCGTGTTGGAAATCGCGAAAACCGCTGTGCGCCCGTCCGCCGTGGTCCCCACGCCATTGCGGACATAGCGTGATGTGCTGTCGGCCAGAAACCGCGGGTGCAGCGCGCCGTCAATCACCAACATCGGCCCCGATTGCGTGGCATCACGGCAGGTCGGGGCCTGTTCAAGATAAGCCAGAGTCTCATAAAGCTGCGCACGGTCATCATTGATGCAAAACACCCCGTTGGGCAGCAGGCCAAAATTCCCCGGTCCCGCATTGGGGATCACCCGCATCGTTTCGACGCCATCCTCGATGTAATGTCCGACAGGACTGCGGTCATCGTGGTACATGCCCGCGTTCATCGCGAAATCGAGCCGTGTCACCTCTGGCTGGGCGGCGATCCCGCCGAAACTGCCGATAATCGCGCCATCGGGATCTTTGTGAAACAGCCGCAGATTTTCGGACGCGGCATCGACGGTACAAATGGTAAAGCTATCGTCCTGATAAAGGACATCTTCGCAGGTCACAGCGACGGCAGGGGCGGCCCAAAAGATAACAACGGCCCAAAGCCAGCGCATCAGTCGTCGATATCCTGACGCACGTGATCCTCGGCCAGCAGGGCGCGGGTGGCATCCATCTGGTCAAAGGTGCCGTCAATCTCGAACCGCAGCTCGGGGGCGAACTTCATCGTGCCCCCCTTTACCACCAGATGGCGGATTTCATGGCGGTTGCGGCGCAAAGCCTCAAGCGCCTCTTGCTTGCCCTGCCCGCCCAGCGGCAGAACAAAAGCTGTCGCGATCCGCAAATCCGAGGTCATGCGCACCTCGCCCACGGTGATGGACATGCGCGCCAATTCCTCGTCGTGCACATCGCCACGCTGCAGCACCTCTGACAGGGTGCGCCGGATCATTTCACCAACCCGCAACATGCGCTGCGTGGGTGCCTTGCCGTCTCTGTTTGAACTCTTAGCCATAAGGTCCATGTAATCACTCCTGACCGCGATGCCAAGCAAGGCTTTGCGTCGCGCGCGATCCCCCGCTAAGAGGGATCAACACAGCAAGGAGCCGACCCATGACAGACACACCCGGCATCGTAATCACCGGCGCTTCAGGGCGTATGGGACAAATGTTGATCCAGACGGTTCTGGCTTCTGACAAATGCCGCCTTGTGGGGGTGTTGGAACGCACAGGCCACGACTGGATCGGGCAGGACATCGGCACCGCAATGGGTGGCCAGCCTGCTGGCGTCACCGTAACGGACGACGCGGTCGAGGTATTCGCCAAAGCACAGGCCGTGATCGACTTTACCGCCCCTGCAGCCACGGTTGCCTTTGCCGGACTGGCCGCACAGGCGCGCGCCGTGCATGTGATCGGCACCACCGGCCTGTCAGAGGACGACCTGAAAGCCATCAACGCCGCATCCCGTCATGCGGTGATCGTGCGGGCGGGCAATATGTCTTTGGGCGTGAACCTTCTGGTGCAACTGACCCGCAAAGTGGCCGCCGCCCTTGACGACGATTTCGACATCGAAGTGATCGAGGCGCACCACAACCAAAAGGTCGATGCGCCCTCCGGCACCGCCCTGATGCTAGGCGAGGCTGCGGCCCAAGGGCGCGGTGTCGCCCTGAAGGACGTCACAGACAGCGGGCGCGACGGCATCACCGGTGCCCGCAAAAAGGGCGACATCGGTTTCAGCGCCATTCGCGGCGGCGATATCGTAGGTGAACATGATGTGCTGTTTGCCGCCGCTGGTGAACGGATCGTGCTGCGCCATATGGCGACAGACCGCGCGATTTTCGCGCGCGGCGCGATCAAGGCCGCCCTTTGGGGACAGGATCAGGACCCCGGCGAATACGATATGGTTGACGTGCTGGGCCTGTGACCCGCCGTTCACCATGCTGTGAATGAACCAAAGCGGCATTTGACCCGTAGAAATGGCATCCGACGACAAATCGAGGTGCCAGATGAAACAGATACTATTGAGTTTGCTCCTTGCCAGCGCAGCCGCGCCCGCTTTGGCTGACGGCTATGCACCCGTAAGAGACCAGGAAACCTTCGTGAACCTTGTCGAAGGAAAGGAGTTGCGCAACTTCTTCTATGGTGTGCGCATCAACGTTCTGGAAGAAGGCCGGATCGAGGGCTCTGCCGTCGGATGGGACATCGTGGGCAGCTGGACATGGCAGGACGGCTACTTCTGCCGCGAACTGTTCTGGGGCGGCGATCCGATCCCCTATAACTGCCAATTGGTCGAAGCACGCGGCAATGACCGCATCCGCTTTACCGTGGATCAGGGCGCGGGCGACAGCGCGTCATTCCGGCTGCAGTAACCTAGCCAAGACCGGCAGAACCAAACCGCAGGATCACCGGCACGACCAGTTCTTCTTCATCGACAAGGTGGCGATCGATCAGACGTTCCAGCTTGCGCAGTTCCTTTTGGAACTTGCCCGATGCCTCATGCAGTTTGGCCGCGTTGTCGCGGCTGTGAATGACACCATTCGCACCACCCACAAAATCCGACAGCAGACCGTCCAGATCGTGGTGATCCTTGTCCAGAATGTCAAAACCGCGCTTGATCCGGCGGTCCTTGGTCGCAAGTTTGGGAAAGTAATAGGTGTCTTCGATCGTGTGATGTTCGTGCAGGCCGTTCACAAACATGCCGCCATATTTCGCCAGCACGCCCGCATACCGCTCGGGCGCGATCTTTTTGTCCAAAAGAGCCTCGGTCGCGCGGCCCATCTCGCCCATCAGGCGACGGAACATCAGGTGACGGTCCAGCCAAAAGCGCACCAGCCCGTCAAAGCCGGGATCGTTTTCC
>JBFEQR010000124.1:0-6645 GCA_041549425.1 Yoonia sp.
CATCTCTTTGGACAGGAACCCGTTCAGCAATGGAATGCCCGCCATAGACAGCGCCGCCAGCGTCGCAATGACAAAGGTCACCGGCATCAGTTTGCGCAAGCCTCCCAGCCGCCGGATATCGCGGGTATGTGCCTCGTGATCGATGATGCCCGCTGACATAAACAGCGCGGCCTTAAAGCTTGCGTGGTTGAGGATGTGAAACACCGCCGCCATTGCCCCAAAAGCCGTGCCGGTGCCCAATAGCATGGTGATCAGGCCCAGATGGCTGACCGTCGAAAAAGCCAGCAGCGCCTTGAGGTCATGTTTGAACAGGGCAATGACCGCCCCCAGCACCATGGTCACCAGACCGGTCGTGGTCACGATCACGAACCATTCGGTGGTGCCCGACAACACCGGCCACATGCGCGCCATCAGGAAGATACCGGCTTTGACCATCGTGGCCGAGTGCAGATAGGCGGACACCGGCGTTGGGGCCGCCATGGCGTGGGGCAGCCAGAAATGGAACGGGAACTGCGCCGATTTGGTGAAACAGCCCAGCAGGATCAGGACCAGCGCAGGCACATACATCGGATCGGCCTGAATCAGATCGCGGCTCTGCAAAATCACGCTCAGGTCATAGCTGCCCACGATCTGGCCAAGGATCAGCATACCGGCGATCATCGCCAGCCCCCCCATGCCGGTGACCGTCAAGGCCATGCGCGCGCCCTGCCGCCCCTCTGGCAGATGTTTCCAGTAACCGATCAGCAGGAAGGACGACAGCGACGTCAGTTCCCAGAAAATCAGCAACAGCAGGATGTTGTCGCTTAGAACAATACCCACCATCGCGCCTTGAAACAGCAGCAGATAGGTAAAGAATTCGCCCATGTTATCGTCGCGGCTCAGGTATTGGCGGGCATAGGCGATGATCAAAAGACCGATACCAAGGATCAGCAGGGCAAAGAAAAAGCCCAGACCGTCCAGCATCAGCGTAAAGTTCAACCCAAGCAAGGGCATCCAGTCGACGCGCGCGGTGACCAGATCACCGGCCAGAACTGCGGGAAGATTGGTCAGAAGGCCGATGAACGCCGCCAATGTGACGGTGAACGTAACCCCCGCGGTCGCAGAGCGTCCGGCAGGGTTCATGAGGCCCGGAAGAAGTGCGCCAAAGAATGGCAAGGCGACGATAAAGAAAAGGGACACGCGGACTCCTGCACCTGAATTGCGTGCATTTTGTGCAGAAACATGAGGGAGTTGCAAAGGGAATTGCGGCGACGCGGCGGCCAGAACCGCATTTTTTCATCACGACGGGCGACAGCCTAAGGGTTTCGTGCGATGCCAACCCCTGTGGTAATTAGTGATGGGACAAGTTGTTGAATAACCCTGTTCCAACGGGTAACGGGCTGTTCGGCGACAAAGATGATGTCATTCGGCTTCAGGTTTAACTGCGTTGCCAACAACATGTTCGTGACGTCGCTGCCATCCAGATGCCAAGCGGTCACAGCGCCAAAATCTTCTGGTGCGCCGCGCAGTAGATACATTTGGCTCGGATTGCCCGTCTCTGTCGAGAACCCACCCTCGGAATAGAGTGCGTCAGCAAGTGTTGCCTTCCGTCCGAAGGGCAGTGCGAAGCGTCCCTGCTTTGCAACTTCACCAGTCAGGTAAACAAAATCGCGCGCCACGGCATCAAGCGCCAAGCGACTTTGAAAATTGCCGCGGGTCTCGACAAGCGCAGCCCTGCGCAATTCAATTTCTGAATTCAGCTCTGCAAGTGCTAGAGAGCGTCTTTGCTGGCGGAACTGCGAAAGCGTGATTTGTTCCTCAAAATACGCGCGCGCCTTATCAAGCTCGAATTCCGTGTCTACGAAAACGCTGTCGCCAGCGATCAAGCGTGTCTTTTGAAGATCTGGCTGACGCAGGTATTGGTTCAATGGTATCTGATACAGATTACCGTTTCGATAAATGCGAATTGACGCAAAATCGACGTCGGGCGTGGAAATCCCCCCCGAACGCGTAAGCACTTCGTCCAGAAACAGGGGTGTCAGACTGATCGGTATGATTGCTGGCGTGCCAACGGCGCCGCCAACGGACACACGTTTCGAGTTGAATTCGGCGATTTCGAGGCTGAACGTAGGATCGATCCTGCTTTCGACCAATCGCTGGAAAAGAAGCACTTCTGCCTCTTCGAGCGTTAATCCCTGCAGTCCGATACGGCCAACATCGGGCACCGCGATGGACCCGTCATCTTGTACCGTATAGCCTTGACGACTGTTCTGGGCAGCCAAGAGGCCGCTCAACTCTTCCACGGTATTTGCAGCGCCGCGCGTCGACAATAACAGGACATCGCCGACGCCAATCTGATACGGGCCCGGGTCCACTGGCGGGGGAAGCCGCATGGCCAATTGTGTGGGCCGCTGCTGTTCTGACAGGCTGGGCAGTGGCGCCGCGTCCGCAGAACGCGGCGTGTTCGGGATGCCGGCGCTTTGATAAAAAACATCAGGCAGTTGTGCCGGCGTAAAGCTGTCCCGATTGGCCACCAGTACTGTTTCGGCGGTAAGCGGCATGACGCGCACCTTACCATCAGAGGATGAAACTTGAGGCGAAATGTACGCAGCACCACAGCCGTTGAGAGCGATCGTTAGAAACGATGCCAATAACACTCGCATCATGACAGGTTCGACTTTCTTATGGTATGTCTAAGGCCCAAAATCGGCCATAATGACGGGTATAAATTCAAACCTGAGATACTCGAAAAGAGTGTCGTTGGTTTTCCGGATTAATTGGTACCGGTTGTGCTGCTACCACTTTCGCCACCTGAGGCAATTGCCCAGACCAAGACAGCCCCAGCCAATACTGCGATAAATGTTTGCGCACCAATTGTGACCGTTTCACCTGCAAAGGTTGCTGCTTGTGCAGGGGCCGTCGGGGTAATTCCTTCCCCCTGAGCAAAGACTGCCGAAGCAGACAAAGTGAGTGCGAGTACGGCGCTCGTAATACATTTCATATTATCATTTCCTTTCAATTTCTTTTTCTATCAACGGAATAACAGTCCATTATTGAGACTTCAATCATCTTCACCTTTATCAGGCAAAGACATAGGATAGGCGCTTCAATTGATCATCGTTATTCCGATCATTCCAATCTGCGGCGAGACCCACTGCTCTGATGCAATGATCCCACCGTTCATGTCAAAGTTGTATGTATTCTCGAATGCCAGATAGGTCGATACACACCGCTCGATGATGACATCGACATCAGGGCGCTCCAAGGAACATACAAAACTATTGGTTATTATTTGGTTATCCCCATCCAAATAACGATGAATTCGGACTGGCCTGTCTTCATTGGCCCCAAGAGCCACCAAGGTTTCAGTTACATCTGCAGTCATCAGGTCAAACCCCAACCCGCGTGTGGCAACAAGAAGGCCGTTACGCAGGCTGACAGATACACCGGAGGACGTGAGATAGGTGTCGACATCCCGGTTTGTGCCACTCAATGAAAACGGTGCCGCAACGCCAAATACCGGGACGTCGAGAACAAGAAAGTGCGCGTTTGCCTGTGACGTGGCCTGTTGGCGCAGCTGTCTCGTCAGCTCTTGCGCGCTTACCGATACCTCGGGGGTGTCCTGAAAGATAACTGTCGAAAGCTGTTTGATATCCGCCCCCCCGCCCTGCATGTTTCCACAGGCCGAAAGCGCAACTGCGGCAACGAACATAAGATTTCTTTTATCAAGTAACCTCATCTCCAGAACCTCCCCCAAGACCCGCGCAGATCGTTTGCATGGTTCTCGCGGATGGTTTCATAAAGACGATTTGGTACGTTCAAACGCGCGCCGCCGTCGCGTGTCAGAGGGCGAAGCGTGAATTGATTTGTATCCCTGGAAGGTCGCCCGAAGAAGTGCTCCAGCGGAATTGAAAACCTCAGTCCCTTGTCAAACGAACCCTCGCCAAACTCATCGAACGAGACATCTGTCAGTGTTGCGAAAGCACCCACGCGCCAACCGTTCTCAAACTCGCGATCCAGACTGACCGTCGTTCCAAAGTCACCTGCAAGGTATCGGCCGACATCAATCTGTCCGTGAAAGTTATTCGCGAACGCATAGTAGGCAGACGCGTGTCCGGTGATCACATTATAGTCTTGAAACCCGAACAGCTGGTCAAAATCACGCTGATGCGCGTAATTGATCTCTGCACCAATGCCCAACCGGCTTTGGACAGGTTTCCACAATACCTCGGCGGATAGGCCGCCATACATCGCCTCAAGATAACCGCCGGTAAAACGTGCATAATAATCGGGTGACACATTGAACTGGTAGTTGGCAACAAGTTGGGTAAGTGCAGGGTCACCTTCTGCCGCATAGAGCGGGCCATCGGTCCGCACTCTCTGGATCACGGAGTCTGATTCACGACCATCACCAATATTCCCAAAAAACCGTTTTCGCAGATTGCCTGAAATCGACACCCCCGGTGCGATGTCGTACCGCGCCGCAAGCTCAAGGCCGACAGCCCCGCGGATCGGACTGTCGGGATCAAAGTAGGTCGCGGCAAAGTATGGGCCGATGCGCCAAAAGAGACGCCGATAGAGGTCCGGGTTCAGGACAGTATTTGCGTCGGTTGCCGCGGCATCACGCAACTTGGCACGTGCGAATGATTTCCAGGCATTGTCTGGCGCGAACTCAAGCTCCTCGATATCAGATCTTTGCAGGTCCACTGCGACGGTCCGTATTCCCCCCACAACCGGTACAATTGTGAAGTGTTCGACCGAGGCTGGCATCACCCGCGTCAGAATGCGCGCGGTACGCCCGATCGCCTCTGATCCCGCCATATAGGTCTCGTTGCGCACCAGAACAGTGACACTTGTGGGTGAGAGCGCCATGGCCTCCAGTGACATGCCCTCGAATTCGAGCAACCGGATCATGCTGTCGCGCAGGATGTCCTGGCCGTCCGGCTGCGCGGTCCAGGCGACTGCGTTTCCTGTCTGTCTCTGGCGAGGAACAACTGGCGTCGGACGTTGGCCTGATCCGCCGATAATCACGGGCTTTCGGGGGTTCAGTGTGAAGGTGAGCCCCGCACCGAATTCGGCGCCATAAAGGTAATGCGCTTGCAGTGCCGTGTTTTCCGAAAGCGCATAGGAGAGGCCGAAATTCAGTGGTGAGTTCCGTTCAAACAGGTCGTTTTGCGGGCTGCGTTCCCGTGCGTACGCATCGGAAGAGTATTCTGCCTTGATATTGAGATCGTCGGTGGCCTGCCAAGACAACCCGCCGAATAATGCGGCATCTCCGCGGAACCATTTGCTGGTTTCAAATTGACCGCCACGCCCGGTTGTCCCGCCGGGGCGCGTCGCAAACCGGTCATCAAGCGCCCGCAGCGGATTGTCGAAACCGTTGTAGGAGCCAAGACGCCCCCATCCGATCCCGCCCGTCACCATGAGCGCAGGCGTCAGATGTTTGGATGACACAATATATTCTGCGGCATAGACACCGGTTCCGACGATGTCTTGCAAGCCGATCATGACACTGGGTCTGACAGGTCCTTCATCCATGAGACGATACCGCAAATCGAATGACCGGTCATATAGCCCTATTCCGCCGATCTCGGGGGCATTCTTGATGTGGGAATACCGAAAGCTGCCGGATAGGCGTGGCGTGATCTGGAAACTCAGGGTGGTCCGCGTTGTCCCCGCGAAATGGCCAATCGTGGCCGCCAACTCGGCATCATCCGCACTGGACGCCGTGGGCAAATCAATCAGGCCAATGGTTCCGTAAAGGTTATAGCTGTCGGTGAAGTCAACGGCCGTTTCTTGCGCCTGCAACAGCGAGACCGAGGCGAGCATCCAGACGCTGGCAGCGGTGAACAGGGCCGACCGGCTATGCCAAAAACCTTCTCGGCCAACGTGCATTAGTCTCTCCAGCGGACTTGGAATTCGTTAAAGAATTTCACGGAAAATTAAGAAAACTCGATCAAGCTACTACATGATGGCTGGCACTTGTCAATTCTTTGGGGTAGCACCAGTCTTATATTCACAACCGAAGGTATTGTGGCGCTTGGCGATGCGGTGATCATCAAAAGTGCGCAATTCTGAAAGGGCATGTTCGTTGTTACAACACCTCAAGAAGCTTTCGACTGATCGTGGCCGTCATACCGGCCGCAAGCCATCGATGGAAAATGTCCTGAAACCGGATGCACCATTTTACGCTGTCGGTGACATCCACGGTCGCGCCGATTTGCTGGACAAACTCCTGTCACAGATTGGACCGGATGAGAGTGCTCCGATGGTGTTCCTTGGCGATTATATTGATCGCGGGCCCGACGCTGCGGCTGCACTCACACAGCTCTTCGAGATGCAAAACCGCCATCCAAGCGCCGTGATCTGTCTATTGGGCAACCATGAGAAGATGATGCTGGATTTCATCGATGATCCTTTGGGAAATGGCGCAAATTGGCTTAAATATGGGGGGACCGCGACGCTGAGGAGCTTTGGCGTCGCAGATGTTGCGCGCCAACCCAACCCGGATCAGGCAATTGCGCTGAGCGGCGCCCTTGAGAAAGCCCTGACCCCGCCATTACTGCACTGGCTGCGCCGGTTGCCACTATCCTGGAATAGCGGCAACATTTGGTGCGTGCACGCCGCGATGGATCCGGCGGCACCACCCGACGAGCAGAAATCCGA
>JBFEQR010000125.1:0-6634 GCA_041549425.1 Yoonia sp.
GAACGACCTCTCCCGGCGGGTGATCACCCGGAACAACCGGTTGAAACGCCTGCTGGATCTCAAGGCCCCGGACATCATCATCAAGAACGAGAAGCGCATGCTGCAGGAAGCGGTGGATGCGCTGTTCGACAACGGTCGCCGGGGTCGCGTGCTCAAGGGGTCCAACAACCGACCGCTGAAGTCATTGTCCGACACCTTGAAGGGAAAGCAGGGCCGGTTTCGTCAGAACCTCCTGGGTAAGCGGGTGGATTATTCGGGTCGGTCGGTGATCGTGGTGGGTCCGGAGCTCCGAATCAATCAGTGTGGTCTACCCAAGAAGATGGCGCTGGAGCTGTTCAAGCCCTTCATCTATTCGCGCCTTGAAGCCAAAGGTCTGTCTTCCACAGTGAAACAGGCCAAGAAACTGGTCGAAAAGGAGCGTCCCGAGGTTTGGGATATTCTTGACGAGGTCATCCGCGAACACCCTGTCATGCTGAACCGTGCGCCAACGCTGCACCGTCTTGGCATTCAGGCGTTCGAACCTGTCCTGATCGAAGGCAAGGCAATCCAGCTGCACCCGCTTGTCTGTTCCGCGTTCAACGCCGACTTTGACGGCGACCAGATGGCTGTTCACGTGCCACTGAGCCTTGAGGCACAGTTGGAAGCCCGTGTCTTGATGATGTCCACGAACAACGTGCTGTCACCGTCCAACGGTGCGCCGATCATCGTGCCGTCGCAGGATATGATTTTGGGCCTCTACTACACCACTATCATGCGTGAAGGCATGAAGGGTGAGGGTATGAGCTTCTCGGATATCGAGGAAGTTGAACACGCTCTGACCGCCGGTGAGGTGCATCTGCACGCCAAGATCAACGCGCGTATGACGCAGATCGACGACGAAGGTAACGAAGTGCTGGTGCGCTTTGAAACCACACCGGGCCGTTTGCGTCTGGGTGCGTTGTTGCCTCTGAATGCCAAGGCACCGTTTGCGTTGGTCAACCGTCTGCTGCGCAAGAAAGAAGTGCAGCAGGTCATCGACACTGTTTACCGTTACTGCGGCCAGAAAGAGTCTGTCATCTTCTGTGACCAGATCATGACCATGGGCTTCCGCGAAGCATTTAAGGCGGGCATTTCCTTTGGCAAGGACGACATGGTTGTCCCAGACACCAAATGGGAACTGGTCGACGAAACACGCGAGCAAGTCCGCGATTTCGAACAGCAGTACATGGACGGCCTGATCACTCAGGGTGAAAAGTACAACAAAGTTGTCGACGCATGGTCCAAGGCCAACGACAAGGTCACGGACGCCATGATGGCCACCATCGGCACAACCCCGACCATGGAAGACGGGTCACAGGGTGAACCGAACTCGGTCTACATGATGGCCCACTCCGGTGCGCGTGGTTCGGTCACACAGATGAAGCAGTTGGGCGGTATGCGTGGTCTGATGGCCAAGCCGAACGGCGAGATCATCGAAACGCCGATCATCTCGAACTTTAAGGAAGGTCTGACCGTTCTTGAGTACTTCAACTCGACCCACGGTGCCCGTAAGGGTCTGTCGGATACGGCGTTGAAGACTGCGAACTCCGGTTACCTGACACGTCGTCTGGTGGACGTCGCACAGGACTGCATCATCCGCGATGTCGATTGCGGAACAGAGCGTGCAATCACTGCCGAAGCCGCCGTCAACGACGGTGAGGTTGTTTCGTCGCTGGCGGAACGTGTCCTTGGTCGTGTGTCGGCTGACGATGTCCTCAAGCCCGGTACGGATGAGGTTCTGGTCGAAGCAGGCGAGCTGATCGACGAACGCAAGGCGGATATGATCGACGTTGCCGGTGTCGCAAAGATGCGTATCCGCAGCCCGCTGACATGTGAGTCAGAGGATGGCGTCTGCGCCATGTGCTACGGTCGTGACCTTGCACGCGGTACCCGCGTCAACATCGGCGAAGCCGTCGGTATCATCGCGGCACAGTCCATCGGTGAACCCGGTACACAGCTGACAATGCGGACATTCCACATTGGTGGTGTTGCCCAGGGTGGCCAGCAGTCGTTCCTTGAAGCGTCACAGCCCGGCAAGATCGAATTCCGCAACGCGCAGTTGCTGGAAAACGCAGCAGGCGAGATGGTGGTCATGGGCCGTAACATGGTTCTGGCGATTATCGGCGAAGACGGAGAAGAGCGCGCGAACCACAAGGTTGGCTATGGCTCCAAGGTGTTTGCCAAAGAAGGCGCTGATGTGCTGCGCGGCGACAAGCTGTTTGAATGGGACCCGTACACGCTGCCGATCATTGCAGAACAGTCCGGTACGGCGAAATACGTCGATCTGGTCAACGGTATCGCCGTGCGTGAAGAAACCGACGATGCAACGGGCATGACTCAGCGTATCGTGGCGGATTGGCGCGCTGCACCCAAGGGCAATGAACTTGCACCAAAGATCATTGTTCTGGGCGCTGATGGCGAAGCGGCCCTGAAAGAGGATGGTAACCCTGTTGCCTATCCAATGTCGGTGGACGCTGTTCTGTCTGTCGAAGACGGTCAGGAGATCAAAGCAGGTGATGTTGTCGCACGTATCCCGCGTGAGGGTGCGAAGACAAAAGACATTACCGGTGGTCTGCCACGTGTGGCCGAACTGTTCGAAGCCCGTCGTCCGAAGGATCACGCAATCATCGCCGAAATCGATGGCTACGTGCGCTTTGGCAAGGACTACAAGAACAAGCGCCGCATCGCGATCGAAAGTGCTGATGATGCTGACGTGAAGGTCGAATACATGGTGCCCAAGGGCAAGCACATTCCGGTTGCGGAAGGTGACTTTGTCCAGAAGGGCGACTACATCATGGACGGCAACCCAGCACCGCACGATATTCTTGCAGTTATGGGGGTCGAGGCCCTTGCGGACTACATGATCGACGAAGTGCAGGACGTTTACCGCCTGCAGGGCGTGAAGATCAACGACAAGCACATCGAAGTTATCGTGCGTCAAATGCTCCAGAAGTGGGAGATTCAGGACAGTGGTGACACCGTTCTGCTGAAAGGCGAAAACGTCGACAAGGCTGAATTTGATGAAGCCAATGCAAAGGCTCTGGCGCGCGGCGATCGCCCCGCAACAGGCGAGCCGATCCTGCTTGGTATCACCAAAGCGTCGTTGCAGACCCGTTCGTTCATCTCTGCCGCGTCGTTCCAGGAAACGACACGCGTTCTGACCGAGGCATCCGTGCAAGGTAAGCGCGACAAGCTGATCGGCCTGAAAGAGAACGTCATCGTCGGTCGTCTGATCCCAGCCGGTACCGGTGGTGCGACACAGCAGATGCGCCGTGTTGCAGCAGACCGCGACAATGTCGTCATCGAAGCGCGCCGCGAAGAAGCAGAAGAAGCTGCGCGTCTTGCCGCTCCGATGGAGATGGCCGATGCGTCCGATGATCAGGTCTTTGCCAATACCGTCGAAACACCGGAAAGTGACGACGCGTAAACAGCGCAAGATATGAATTGAAAAGGCCCCTGCATTGCGGGGGCCTTTTTCGTTGCGCGTCCTTGAAAGGGGGTGCGCCTATTCTTCCTGGATCGATTCCAGATAAAGCGCGAGAGAAAGCATCTTACCACGCACGATGATTTCGGCGCCATAGATGCCAGCGTCATCAACTGATTCCGCTTTGAACTGATTCCCCCAAACCGGCATTTCCGATCCGTGGCCGCGAACTCCGGTTCTGCCATCAACGGTCTGGATTACCTTCAGCATTGGGAAAACACCGTCATTGTCACGGCTGAGCGTCCGCAGGTTGGGGACCTTTGTTGTCATGAACTCTGCCATCGGGCCTTCGCCCATCCCGGCGGCACCATGGCAGGTCGCGCAGGCATCCATATAAAGTTCCTCACCGCCTTCTCCGGCGGCCAAAGCACTATTCGCGAGCGTTGCCCCCATCAAGATCGCAGCACTCAGCATCAAACCATTTCGCATAACTCTCTCCTTTTTCGGGCCCGATCGGGCGGTCTGCGGCGCATCACGCCTTTCGGGACACGCCGCACTCGCGGTTTCAGTGAAATGCGCGGAGTCTGCGGCAAGGCGTGATGCGCCAGCATGGCAGTCAGGCTAGACCAGCGCGGATTGCGTGAATTGATTTTGATCAATGCCAGAAGCTCCACAGAATCGCTTTGCGCTTTCTGTGATCTACTTGACGTGAACGTCCTCCTGATCGGCCGCATTTTATGATTAAGTTAGCTCTAAAAAATTGATAACAAACAAAATGATCTATTCTGGACGCTTGAACCTGATGCATGGCGTCATTGAAACACCCTAAATTGCCCCCGAAAGAAACAGTTTCGGACACAATTTCTGCCAAATTGGACGCTTTGTTTCCCTAATCGGTGCGAGAGTCAGGACGGGGCATAAATCCGGCATGATGTGCGTTGGTTTTCGGTCAGGGACCGATGCGTTTTGCAGAATTTAGAGGAGATAAAGCTTTGGCATACAAATTGAATACACGACTAAAAACGTCGGCAGCAGCGGCGGCAGTGGCAGCAGGTCTGCTATTTCCCTACGCCGCGCTGGCGCAGGACGTCACCTTGACCTCAACCGACGGCTCGATGAGCCTGGATGGGGAGCTTCTGGGCGTCGAGGATGGCAACTATGTGATCCGCACCACACTTGGTGATTTGCGCGTCGCGACCAGCAGCATGATCTGCGAAGGCGAAGGCTGCCCCAACCTTGAAACTGTCTCCGCAGACGTCTCCATTGTGGGTTCCGAAGCCATCGGCCGTGGTATGATGCCACTGATGATGAGCGGATTTGCGTCTTCTCTGGCCGCCGATGCAGAAATCGGTAACCCGACGGCATCGCAGTCTGTGGTCACCCTGATCGGTGACGACGGTTTTGGTGATGAAATCGGCTCTTATCTGGTGGCTTCCACCGGTGACGACAACGCTTTTCAGGCTTTGCTTGATGGTGAAGCACAGATCGGCATGTCTTCGCGCCGCATCACACAAGACGAAGCGCGTGCCTTGCGGGCCGCCGGCGCGGGCAGCATGGTCAGCCACAGTCAGGAGCGTATCATCGCTGTTGATAGTATGGTCGTCGTGACACATGCCGACAACCCCGTCTCAGAGCTGACACAGGAACAGTTGCGCGGTATCTTCTCTGGCCAGATCTCGAACTGGTCCGCGGTCGGCGGTCCCGATCGCCCGATCAACGTGATCGCGCAGCCTGCGGGCACAGCCAGCAACGAATACTTTATGAACTTCCTTTACGGGGAAGAGCGTCCCGGCTTCCGCCCACAAGGTATTGCAGCAGACGATCAAAGCCTGTCCAACGTCATGTTCCATGACCGCAATGCGATCAGCTACCTTGGTTATGCGTTCCAGCGTGGCGCAAAGCCGATGCGCATCGTGAACGAATGCGGCATTGCAACGGTCCCTGATGCGTTTGCGGCCAAGACAGAGGAATATATCCTCAGCCGCCGCATGTATCTGTACAACCGCGAAGACACGACCGATGCGCCGGCCCAGGCCTTTCTCGATTTCGCGATCTCCCCCGAAGCAGACAGCGTGATCGGCAAGTCCGGCTTTATCGACCTTGGCATTATCAGCCGGACACAGAGCGAGGGCGATGCGCGCTACTCTGCGCTGCGTGGCGAGCTAGAGCGCTATGACATCGGCTTTGAGGGCGAAATCATCGGCGAGATGATCGAAACGATGCAGAACTACGATCGTCTGTCCACAACCTTCCGTTTCCGCACAGGGTCTTCACGCATCGATGAGCGTGGCCGTCTGGACATGCAGCGTCTGATTGAGTTCCTCGAGGATGCGCCAGCAGGCACAGAAGTGAAGTTTGTCGGCTTCACCGATGATGTTGGTGCTTTTGATGCGAACCAGCGGTTGGCCGTCCAGCGTGCCGCTGCCGTCATGGACATCGTCCGCGAAGAAGCTGGCGATCGTCTGCCAAACATCCAGATGACGACAGGTGGCTACGGTGAAGTTGCACCATCCGCATGTAACGTGTCCGACCGTGGTCGTGCGATCAACCGCCGCGTTGAAGTATGGATCGCAGAGCCGACAGCCGGCTAAACGAACTTTCGCGATGCGCGCCTTTCCCTAGGCGCGCATCGTCGCCCGTTTGCGGGCTTTTTCTTGGCAGACGCGATCGCATCCGATGCTGATTGGCCAGGAACTTTGGGATCATCTGACCTAGATCAAGTCATCGTGGACAGAAGGCCCGTATACTGCAGGCAGCCTGAAAGGAGTGCCTCATGTACAAGAATATTCTCGTTCCCGTCTCTTTCGAAGATGACCGCAACGCCATTGGCGCCGTGGAGATCGCCAGATCGCTTTGCGCAGAGGGCGGCAAAATCGTCTGCCTGCACGTGATAGAGCATCTGCCACGCTACGCGACGCAGTATCTGACGGATGAGCATTTGCAGAAAGCCAGAGCAGACATGACAGACCGCCTGTCATCCTTTGTCGAAGGTGTGCCCAATGCAACCATTGTGCTCGTCGAGGGGCATTCGTCGCGCACGATTCTCGAGTATGCGGACAAGACCGACGTCGACCTGATCGTCATCGCCAGCCACACGCCCGGCATGCAGGATTATCTGCTGGGTTCGACCGCTGCCAAGGTTGTACGTCACGCAAAATGCGCGGTTCACGTGTTGCGATAAAACGATCAGAC
>JBFEQR010000126.1:0-6618 GCA_041549425.1 Yoonia sp.
CCCGCCCAGATGCAGATCCTTTTTGCCGCATGGCCCCATGCGATCGCGGCGACGCGTGATGTGGCCGACGCCTGCGATTTCAATCTGACCGAACTGTCCTACGAATACCCCAAGGAAACCGTGCCCGCAGGTTACACTCCGCAGGCATACCTTGAGGAACTGACTTGGAAGGGCGCGGCAGACCGCTATCCCGACGGGGTGCCTGACCATATCAAGGCCGTGTTGGGCAAGGAACTGGCGATGATCGCAAAGCTGGATATCGCGCAGTATTTCCTGACCATCGAGCAGATCGTCGATTTCGCGCGCCATCAGACCAAACCGGAAATCCTGTGTCAGGGCAGGGGGTCTGCGGCCAATTCGGCGGTCTGTTATGTGCTGGGCATCACATCCGTGGACCCCGCCCATAACGATCTGCTGTTCGAACGCTTCATCAGTGAAGAACGCAAGGAACCCCCCGACATCGACGTCGATTTCGAACACGAGCGCCGTGAAGAGGTGATCCAGCATATCTATGACAAATACGGCCGCGACCGTGCCGCCCTGTGCGCCACCGTGATCCACTACCGCCCGCGCATGGCCGTGCGCGAGGTGGGCCGCGTCATGGGCCTGTCCGAGGATATCACCACCGCCTTGGCCAAAACCATCTGGGGGTCATGGGGCCGCGAAGTTGGCGCGCGCGAGGCCGCCGAGGCGGGGATCGATCTGCGTGATCCGCTGATGGCACGCACGATCAAGCTGGCCGACCAGATGATCGGGATGCCGCGTCATCTGGGCCAGCATGTGGGCGGGTTTATCCTGACCGAAAAGCCTTTGGTGGAAACGGTGCCAATCGGCAACGGGGCGATGCCCGACCGTAGTTTTATCGAATGGGACAAGGACGATATTGATGAATTGCGCATCCTCAAGGTCGATATTCTGGCGCTGGGGATGCTGACCTGCATCCGCAAGGCCTTTGATCTGATTGATGCCCATTACGGCAAACGCTTTACCCTTGCGACCATCCCCCAAGAGGATCCGAAGGTCTATGACATGCTGTGCCGTGGCGACAGTCTGGGCACGTTTCAGGTCGAAAGCCGCGCGCAGATGAACATGCTGCCAAGGCTGAAACCGCGCGAATTCTATGATCTGGTCATTCAGGTCGCCATCGTGCGCCCCGGCCCCATTCAGGGCGATATGGTGCATCCCTATCTGCGCCGCCGCAGCGGGAAAGAGCCGACAGAGTATCCTTCGCCGGGGCCGGATCATGACCCCGATGAGTTGCGCAAGGTTCTGGGGCGCACCCTTGGCGTGCCGATCTTTCAGGAACAGGCGATGAAAATCGCCATGGTCGCCGCCGAATTTTCCACCAAAGAGGCAAACGAGCTGCGCAAGGCCATGGCCACCTTCCGGTCGCGCGGCACAATCGGAGAGCTTGAGGACAAGATGGTCAGCCGCATGATCAAACGCGGTTATGATCCCGAATTTGCCGCCCGTTGCTTCAACCAGATCAAGGGTTTTGGCGACTATGGTTTCCCCGAAAGCCATGCCGCCAGTTTTGCCCATCTGGTCTATGTGTCCTGCTGGCTCAAGTATCATTATCCGGATGTGTTCTGTGCTGCTTTGCTGAATTCCCAGCCCATGGGGTTTTATGCCCCTGCCCAGATCGTGCGCGATGCCCGCGAACATCAGGTGATCGTGCGGGCGGCGGATGTGAATTATTCCGACTGGGACAATACGCTTGAGCCGGTCAGCGCGGGTGTTTTTGCCGTGCGCCTTGGGCTGCGCCAGATTGACGGGATGCGGCAGGATATGGGGCAGCGGGTGATGGATGCGCGCCACGCGCCCTTTGCCGATCTTCAGGACCTCAAGACACGCGCGCGGCTGGATGCGGGCACCATGCGCAAACTGGCCGCCGCCGATGCGATGCGGTCGATGGGGCTGGACCGGCGGCAGGCGCTATGGGACGCGCGCGCGCTGCGTGATGCGCCTGACTTGCCGCTCTTCGCCGAACAACGCGACGAGGGGGCAGAGGTCCGCTTTGATCTGCCGCAGATGCCTGTGTGCGAACATGTGGTGGCCGATTACCAGACCATGCGACTGTCACTCAAGGCGCACCCGATGGCGTTCATGCGGCGAAGCATGGACAAACAAGGCTATACGTCGAACCACATGCTGGGCCGGATGCGCAACGGCCAATCCATCAAACTGGCGGGCATCGTCCTGATCCGGCAACGCCCGGGCAGTGCGAAGGGTGTCTGCTTTATCACGCTGGAGGATGAAACAGGCGTGGCCAATCTGGTGGTCTGGCCCAAGGTGATGGAGGCTTACCGCAAGGTCATCATGCGCGCCCGTGTCATCGATGTGCGCGGCGTGGTGCAGCGCAGCGACGACGTGATCCATGTGGTTGCCCACCACCTGACCGACCGCAGTGACGCGCTGGAACGGCTGTCGCATGACCGGATGGAGGCCCCGCTTGCCCGCGCCGATGAGGTTAGGAAAGCCATTCCCCATGACCCGCGCGGTGGCCCTCCGCGCGATGTGCGTGTCATCCCCAAATCGCGGGACTTTCATTGACACACAAATCTTGCGCTGGGCGAAAGTTGCAGACAGAGTGATCCGCGATACTGACGCGCAGAAAAGGTCACAGCATGCAGGCGCCGCAACACTCCAGCTATGATGTGGTGATCGTTGGCGGGGCGATATACGGCTCGTCGGTCGCGTGGTTTCTTGCGGACAACCCTGATTTTGACGGCTCTATTCTGGTGGTCGAACGCGACCCGACCTATGCCTTCGCCTCCACCTCGCACACCAATTCCTGCATGCGCCAGCAGTTCAGCGAAGACATCAATGTGCGGATTTCGCAATTTGCTGCGGACTATGTGAAAAACTTCCGCGATTATATGGGCGGTGATGTGCGTGTCCCGCAACCGCGGCTGCACAGCTTTGGCTATATGTATCTGGCGGATACCCCCGCATTCGCGACGGTCCTGCAAGAGACCCAGAAGATACAAAAGGCCTGCGGCGCGGGCACCCGCCACATGACACCCGCCGAAATCGCTGCGGCCTATCCGTTCTACAATCTCGATGACATCATCGCGGCGAACCACAACACGGTGGACGAAGGCTATTTCGACGGCAACACCCTTTTTGACTGGTGGAAACGCAAGAGCCGCGAACGCGGGGTGGAGTATCTGGCCAACGAAGTCATCGCCATGAACCGCAACACCGCAGGCACCCGTGTTGAAAGCGTCATCCTGAAATCGGGTGAAGTCATCGGCTGCGGCACGGTCGTCAACGCATCAGGCCCGCGCGCCGTGCTGACCAGCCGTATGGCGGGCATCGACATTCCGGTTGAGCCGCGCAAGCGCTATACATTCATCTTCGAGGCCGAGACACCGCTTGACCGTGACTTGCCGCTTACGATTGATCCGTCGGGCGTGCATATGCGCACGGACGGCACCTATTATATGGCCGGTTGTCCTCCGGATCAGGACAGCGCAGTCGCCTATGATGATTTCGTCGAGGATCACAGCATCTGGGAAGACAAGGTCTGGCCCGCCATCGCCCACCGCATCCCCCAATTCGAGGCGATCAGGCTGCGCAATTCATGGGTCGGGCATTATGCCTATAATACCTTTGACCAGAATGCGATTTTGGGACCGCACAGCGAGGTGGCGAATTTCATCTTCGTCAACGGCTTCTCGGGGCACGGGTTGCAGCAATCCCCCGCCTTGGGGCGTGGCATTGCAGAGCTGATAACCCATGGTGCATATCGGACGCTTGATCTGACCCCCTTCAGTTACACCCACATCGAAAGCGGCGAAAAATTCGTGGAAAAGGCCGTCATCTGAGGCCGCAAAGACACAAAGGAAAGACAATGAAGAAACTTGTGCTGACAGGGGCCGCGGGCCAGCTTGGGTCCCGCCTGCGTGCACCGCTAAGCAAGATGTGCGATGAACTGGTCTCGACCGATCTGGCCGATGACATCGGCGCCCTTTGCGAAGGTGAAACCTACGTCAAGGCCGATCTGTCCAGCCTCGACGCCATGGTCGATCTGCTGGACGGGGCCGACATGGTCGTGCATTTCGGCGCCATCGGGGACGAGGCCCCTTGGGACGATATCCTGCAATCCAACATCATCGGGGCCTATAACGTCTGGGAAGCCGCCTATCGCAATGGCGTCAAGCGCGTGGTTTACGCCAGCTCTGTTCACGCGGTGGGGATGCATAAAAAGACCGACACCATCGGGCTGGACGCCCCGCATCGCCCTGATACCTATTACGGTCTGGCCAAATGCTTTGCCGAGGATCTTGCCAGCCTTTACTGGGACAAGCGCGGGATCGAGGCCGTCTGCATGCGCATCTTTTCCTGCGCGCCAGCGACGAATGCGCGCAGCATCGGCACATGGCTGTCCTATGACGACCTGATCCATCTGGTAGAGCGTTCGATCGATAGCCCCGTTGTCGGTTTCTCGATCGTATATGGCATTTCCGACAATGACCGCGCGGTCGTGGACAATACCAAAGCGCGGCATCTGGGGTACCGCCCCAAAGACAACGCAGAGCAATTCGCCAAAGACATCTTTGCCAAGACCCCGCCTCTGGACAACACCGACCTTGCCAATCTGTGCATCGGCGGGCCGTTTGCGACGGTGGAGCTCGGGAACTCGGGCGTTGCGGGCATTACGCGGATGAATACCGCAGAAGACGACTAGGCCGGTTTCTTGCCGGTCTGTGACACCCACATGCCGGCAAGGATCAACCCGACACCCAGAATGCGCGCCCATAGATTACCGGGCGCGCCCATGGCGATATCCAGGATAACGCCAAACACCATCTGCCCCGCGATGATCAACAGCGCGGTTTGCGCCGCCCCGATCCGCGCGATCAGCCAACTGCCTGCCGCAATGAAGACCACGCCCACAGGTCCGCCGAAATAGGCCCACCACGGTGCTGCTTGCGGGTCGCCCGCGAAAAGCCCGCCTACGGCCAGCGCGACCAATGTGATAAACACAAGCCCGACAAGGTGGTTCCAGAACGACGATTCCATCGCAGAGGTCGATAGCGCCAACCGCCCGTTGATCTGACGGCTGAGCGAGACAAGAACGCCTGCAAGTATGGCAAGACCGGCGAACAGGATCATGAGGTACTTCCGAAGAAGATCAGGATCAGACTGCCTGCGATAATCAGGGCCAGCGCCAGATAGTCACGCGGCATCGGCGTCCGCTGGGGCAGGCCGAACAATCCGCGCATATCGGCAAACAGGCTGAAGACCATCTGCCCGGCCAGACCCAATGCAATGGTGCCGGAAAGGGCCAGCGCCGAATTCAGCGAAGCAGAGGTCAACATCACCGTAACAGCCCCCGACACGCCGCCCAGATAGACCCACAAGGGTGGGCGCGACGCGACCGCGCGCTTTGGCCGAACGACAGCAAGCACGATCAGCGCAGCAATAGAACCGGTCAGATGCGGCACCCATGAGGCAAAGAAAAGCGATCCGTAGGCGGCCAAAGTCCCGTTGAAAAGGACCATCAACGACAACAGGCCACCTGTGGCAAAGGCGGTGATGAAATAGGTCGGATTCTGGTGGGGGGCTTGGGACATAGGCCCTGTTGTTCAGCTTTCCTCGCGCGAACGCAAGAGAGCTTTGACAGCCCCGTAATGCTCTTGGCGGCGCACGGGGCGGGACATGTGGATCTTGAGCAGTTGCACGATGACTTCGCGGTGCCCACGCGGCAGCCCAAGCGCTGCATAGCGGCCCATCCAATCCGGCAAGACCTCGATCGCATGGGCATGCAGCACGATGCGCTGCTCTGCGGGGCTGAGCGCCTCAAACGGGTCCGTGGCATGGCATTTGCGCAAAAGATCCACGGCCAGCGCAACAAGAGGCGCGCGCTGATCCTCGTCAGGTGGGACAGCAATTGCGGATCTGTGAATGGAAGGCAAGTTGGCTTTCAGGCCAGCAAAGCGGTGCTTTACAGACTGATGCACAAACAGCCATGATGCTGCCATACTCGTTAACAAAATGACTGAAAACACTGACAAGCTAATCCTTATTGCTGCCCCTGCGGCATTTCTATTGTATTATTGGGGCGAGATTGGGACACAACATGTGCTTTTACATGACCAAGTGTCAGTCTTGGTTGGCACCGCTGCAATGGTCCGTTGACACCCCCCGAATCCTCTTTATAAGCCGCGCATTCATTGGTGTTGGTGGACCGCGCAAGCGGAACCCTGTCGTCCCGGCCAAATCCGGGGAAAGGACAACGCCCTTCACGCCCCTTTCGGGGTTCTTTTAGAAGGAGATCAGCGTATGACTAAACGTACCGCTGCCAAGTACAAAATTGACCGCCGGATGGGCGAAAACATCTGGGGTCGTCCAAAGTCCCCCGTCAACCGTCGTGAATACGGCCCCGGCCAACACGGTCAGCGCCGCAAGGGCAAACTGTCCGACTTCGGTATCCAGCTGCGCGCCAAGCAAAAGCTGAAGGGTTACTACGGCGACCTGACCGAAAAGCAGTTCCGTCGCATCTTCGGCGAAGCCGAGCGTGTGAAGGGTGACACAGGTGAAAACCTCATCGGTCTGCTGGAGCGTCGTCTGGATGCCGTTGTTTACCGCGCCAAGTTCGTGCCAACAGTC
>JBFEQR010000127.1:0-6589 GCA_041549425.1 Yoonia sp.
ATGGTGCATTCCTTGGGCATGCGTCAGGCGGCCTTTGACCGCTGACAAGTGGTGCGCGGGCGCTCGCTTGATACATCGATCGAGGCCGCTGATACCGCAGGGACTTTTACCGCCACGACACGGGCGTTCCGGCTGTTTCTGCAATCGGCTATGCTGGGTCTCGGGGCCTATCTTGTGCTGCAGAATGAATTGACCGCTGGCGCGATGATCGCAGGGTCGATCCTGCTGGGGCGTGCGCTGGCACCGATCGAACTGCTTGTCGGTCAATGGGCCCTGTTCCAGCGCGGGCGCGAAGGCTGGCGCAATCTTTCGGTGCTGTTGGGCCAAATCCCCGCAGAGAAAAAGCGCACAACCCTGCCACAGCCCAAGGCGCGGTTGCGGGCCGAACAGATCACTGTCGTCCCCCCCGGCGAGGCGCAGGCGGCCTTACGGATGATCAGCTTTGAGGTCCAGCCCGGTCAGGCGGTGGGCGTGATCGGCACATCGGGTGCAGGCAAATCCACGCTGGCGCGGGTGATCACGGGGGTCTGGCAACCCGCAGGCGGCAAGATCAGGCTCGATGGGGCCGCGCTTGACCAATATGATCCCGATGTTCTGGGCCAACACGTAGGCTACCTTCCGCAGCGGGTGCAGCTTTTCGATGGTACGATCAAGGAAAACATCGCGCGCATGTCAACGACCCCTGATGACGCCCTGGTCATCGCAGCCGCAAAAGCCGCCGCCGCACATGAGATGATCCTGAAACTGCCCGATGGCTACGACACACGGATGTCGGCCACCAGTGGCCGGCTTTCCGGCGGGCAAATCCAGCGGATCGGCCTTGCGCGCGCCCTTTACGGCAACCCTGTCGTCGTCGTTCTGGACGAGCCGAATTCGAACCTTGATAATGAAGGGTCCATCGCGCTGAACGCGGCAATCAGGACGCTGAAGTCACAAGAAAAGATCGTGTTTATCATGGCACATCGCCCCTCTGCCATTCAGGAATGCGACCTGCTGCTGGTGATCGAAAACGGCGCGCGACGCGCCTTTGGCCCCAAGGACGAGGTGCTGGCCGACATGGTGCAAAACCATCAGGAAATCCAGCGCAGCACAGGCAAGGCGGGGGGCGTGTCATGAGCACGGATGCAAGCGACAAACGGTGGTCGGCCCGCAAGCACCTGACAATCGGGGGGCTGGCCCTGCTGGTCCTTGTGGGTGGTTTTGGCACGTGGGCCGTGACCGCCCAGATCAGCGGCGCGGTCATCACAACCGGTCAGATCGAAGTGGACCGGAACCGGCAGGTCGTCCAACACCCCGACGGCGGCGTGGTCGAGGAAATCCTTGTCGATGAAGGCGACACAGTGCGCGCGGGTGATCTTTTGCTGCGTCTGGACGCGACAACATTGCAATCCGAACTGGCCGTCGTCGAAGGCCAGCTTTTCGAAATTCTCGCCCGCCGCGCACGGCTTGAGGCAGAGCGTGACAATGCGACAACCCTGACTTTCAGCCCCGTCCTGCTGGACGCTGCCACTGCCGAAGTGCAAACCCTGATGGAGGGCCAGACCCGCCTTTTCAAGGCACGCGTCGAAACCAGCCAAAGCGCGGTTGAACAGCTAACCCAACAGCGCGCCCAAATCGCCAGCCAACTGGCCGGCATCGCCGCCCAGCAAGAGGCGCTGACAACACAGCGCGACTTGATCGCACAAGAACTGGCCGATCAGCAGACCCTTCTGGATCGCGGCCTTGCCCAAGCCAGCCGCGTGCTGGCCCTGAAACGCGAAGAGGCGAACCTGATGGGCTCTGTCGGGCAATTAACCGCGCAGGCCGCCCAAGCCGCCGAACGCATGACCGAGATTGATCTGCAAATCCTCGGCCTGTCCTCGACCCGCCGCGAAGAGGCGATTGCCCGCCTGCGCGATCTGCAGTTTAACGAACTGGAACTGTCCGAACGCCGCCGCACGCTGCGTCGCCAACTGGACCGTCTTGATATCCGCGCGCCCGTCTCCGGCGTTGTCTATGGT
Organism: Yoonia sp.; assembly: GCA_041549425.1. Taxonomy (GTDB): domain Bacteria; phylum Pseudomonadota; class Alphaproteobacteria; order Rhodobacterales; family Rhodobacteraceae; genus Yoonia. Next base: position 2,001 of record JBFEQR010000127.1, read on the forward strand.
TTGCAGGTCTTTGCCGAACAATCGGTCATCGGCCCTGCCGATCCTGTCCTGTTCCTGATCCCGCAGGACCGCCCCCTTGTCATTGCGACACAGGTCCAGGTGGTCGATGTGGACCAGATCTTTGTCGGGCAAGAGGTCACGCTGCGTTTCTCAGCCTTTGACCAGCGGCGCACGCCGGAATTACGGGGAAGGGTCACTTTGGTTTCAGCCGATGCATTCCAGAACGAAACATCCGGCCTGTCGTATTACCGCGCAGAGGTCGAACTGCTTGAGGGGCAGATGGCCCGCCTGCCCGCCGATATCACCCTGATCCCCGGCATGCCGGTCGAGGCATTCGTGCGCACCGCAGATCGCAGTCCCATGGACTATCTCATCAAGCCGCTGGCCGATTATTTCACCAAAGCCTTCCGCGAGACCTGATTGCGCACCGGCCTATATTGCACCCCTGTCCATTGCCCGCTAGCGTCGCCGCGAATAACAGGAGACCAGCGATGAGCGTGATTGAAACCAAACTGGCCGAACTCGGCGTGACCCTTCCGGATGCACCGGCACCAGCGGCAAATTATGTGCCTTATGTGGTGGCCGGTGATCTGGTCTATGTGTCGGGGCAAATCTCGGCCAATGCAGACGGCATGATTAAGGGTAAACTGGGCGACGACACCACCGCCGAGCAAGGCGCCGAAGCGGCAAAGACCTGCGCGATTGCATTGCTTGCCCAGCTCAAGTCCGCCTGTGGCGGCGATATCGACCGGCTTGTGCGTGTTGTGAAACTGGTCGGCTTCGTGAATTCCACGGCTGATTTCGGCGATCAGCCAAAGGTCATCAACGGGGCATCCGACTTTATGGTTGCGGCCTTGGGTGACAAGGGTCGCCATGCGCGTTCCGCCGTCAGCGCCGCCAGCCTGCCCTTTGGCGTGGCCGTCGAAATCGAAGCGATCTTCCAGATCGCATGACCCTGCCGGCGTCTTTTTTCGCCCGCCCTTTTACACATCGGGCCTTGCATGACCGCAAGGCAGGGCGGGTGGAAAACAGCCTCAAGTCGATCAAGGCCGCGCTTGATGCGGGCTACGGGATCGAAATAGACCTGCAATTGTCCCGCGACGGGCAGGCCATGGTTTTCCACGATGACCTGCTCGACCGGTTGACCGGCGAAGCGGGTCCCGTGCGAGACCGCACCCGTGCAGAACTTGAATCCATCGCCCTGACAGACGATGGTGGCACCATCCCCGCATTGGACACTGTCTTGGAATTGGTCGGGGGCAAGGTCCCCCTGCTGATCGAAATCAAGGATCAGGACGGCGCGATGGGCCCCGATGTCGGCCCGCTGGAAAAAGCGACATGCGCGGCACTGGAAAACTACAAAGGCGATGTTGCGCTGATGTCCTTCAACCCGCATGCCGTGGCCGCCTGTGCGGCCTACGCGCCCCACATCCCCCGCGGCATCACCACCTCCAGCTATGAGGCGGTGCACTGGCCGGACGTGCCAGAGGCAACCCGCAACACGCTGCGCGAAATCCCCGACTACGATCGCACGGGGTCCTGCTTTATCAGTCACGAATCCACCGACCTTGACCGCCCGCGCGTCGCCGCACTCAAGGCGAAGGGCGCGCGTATCTTCACATGGACGATCCGTTCCCCCGCAGAAGAGGCCGCAGCACGACGTATCGTCGATAATATCACCTTTGAGGGCTATCTGGCTTGACGCCGCGCCGGACGCACACAAGTTGCTATGCATGAGCGACACAGCCATCGAAATCACAGCCCATCCCACGATCAACGCGATTGACGCGGCTGATTGGGATGCCTGCGCCTGTCCCGAAGCGGCGGACGGCAGGCCAAATGACCCCTTTACGACCCATCGCTTTCTGAAAGCCTTGGAGGACAGCGGGTCGGTCGGGCCGGGGACAGGCTGGCAACCGCGCTATCTGACGGCCAGACAGGATGGCACGATGATTGCAGCCGCCCCGCTTTATGCCAAAGGGCATTCACAGGGCGAGTATGTCTTCGATCACAACTGGGCCCATGCCTATGAAAATGCAGGCGGGCGTTATTATCCCAAACTGCAAATCGCCGTGCCCTTTACGCCTGCCACTGGGCGACGGTTCCTGACCAGACCGGGGTTTGAGGCGGCAGGCATGTCCGCGCTGATACAAGGGGCAGTGCAAATCGCGGCAGACAATGAACTGTCCTCGGTGCATGCCACATTCTGCACCGAAGCCGAAGCACTCGCAGGCGCGGAAATGGGGCTGCTCAGCCGGACGGGACAACAGTTTCACTGGGTCAACGCGGGTTATGCCGATTTCGAAGACTTCCTTGGCGCACTGTCCAGCCGCAAGCGCAAGACGATGCGTAAGGAACGAAAGCAGGCCAATGATTTCGGCGGCGAGATCATCGCGCTGACCGGCGATGAAATCCAACCCGAGCATTGGGACGCCTTCTGGGTCTTTTATCAGGACACCGGAAACCGCAAATGGGGCACGCCCTATCTGACGCGCAGCTTTTTCGACCACGCCCACGAAACCATGCGCGACGACATGTTGATGGTGCTGGCCATGCGTGACGGGCGGCCCGTGGCAGGGGCGCTTAACTTCATCGGGCGTGACACGCTTTATGGGCGCTATTGGGGCTGCATCGAACATCACCCCTGCCTGCATTTCGAAGTCTGCTATTACCGCGCCATTGATTTTGCGATCCGGCACGGTCTGGGCAAGGTCGAGGCAGGCGCGCAGGGCGAACACAAACTTGCCCGCGGCTATCTGCCCGTGGCGACCCATTCGCTGCACTGGTTCGGCGATCCGGGCTTCAAAGACGCCGTGGCGCGCTATTTGAAGGCCGAGCGCGACGCGGTGGACCATGAAATCGAAGTGCTGACCAGCTACGGCCCGTTCCGCAAAACCGATATGGAGGATCACCAATGACCGACAAACTGACCGAAAACGACCGCATGCAGCAGATCGACCCGCTTTTGGCCAATGGCTGGACTTTGCAGGGCGACCGCGATGCGATCCACAAGACATTCGTGTTCAAGAATTTCGTCGAGGCCTTCGGCTTTATGACCCGCGCGGCGATCCATGCCGAAAAACTGAACCACCATCCCGAATGGTCCAACGTCTACAAAACCGTCGAGGTGACCTTGACCACACATGATGTGGATGGCCTAAGCACGCTGGACGCGCAATTGGGCGCAATACTTGACAAACTTGCCGGAGGGTAACGTGGAAACGCTTTTGAACACGGTCATTTGGGATGGGAAAACCATCACAGATTTGTTGACGCTGGAATTTCTGGCCTCTGCGGTGGGCAATGTCCTTGCCGCGGTGCTGATCCTTTTGGCGGGTTTCATCGTCGGGGGTTGGGCGCGGCGCAGACTGGTGTCCCTTGGGGGGAAACATGCGCATCTTGATGTGACGCTGTTCAACTTTCTGGGCAATGTCGCGCGCTATGTCATCATCGGCTTTGCCTTTCTCTTTGTGCTCAACACATTCGGGGTGCAGACAACTTCTGTGGTCGCGGTTATCGGTGCCGCCGGTCTGGCCATCGGTCTGGCACTTCAGGGGACGCTGTCGAATGTCGCGGCGGGCGTGATGATCGTGTTTTTCCGGCCCATCAAGATCGGCGACTTTGTCGAAGTCAACGGCCAGATGGGCACCGTAAAAGAGATCACGCTGAACTGCACCGAACTGGCAGCCGTCAGCAATGTGCAGATCATCATCCCCAACAGTCAGGTCTGGGGCAACACGATCGTCAACTATTCCACCTATGACACACGCCGTGCCGAATGGACCTTCGGCGTGGGCTATGGCGCCAACCTGAAACTGGCCGAGGACACGATCCGCGACACCATAATGGCCGACCCCCGCGCCAAAACCGATCCGGAACCCTTTATTCAGGTGAACAACCTCGGCGACAGCTCGGTCGATTTTCTGGTGCGTGTCTGGTGCAACAGCGGCGACTACTTTGCCTTTCAGGCCGATATGAAACGGCAGGTGAAAGAGGCACTGGATCGCGCAGGCGTCGATATCCCCTTTCCGACGCAAACCGTCGTTCACGTGCAGGGTTAAGCGATGCGTGCCGTCACATATACCGCTTTCGGACCCGCATCCGAGGTCTTGTCGGTTGTGGAAATGGACACCCCCACCCCTGCCGCAGGCGAAGTGCTGGTCAGGCTGGCAACGTCGGGCGTGAACCCTTCCGATATCCGCGCGCGCGCAGGCGGGCGGCCCGGTGTGACCAAACCACCCTTTCCGGTGATCATCCCGCACAGCGATGGCGCTGGCATCATCGAGGCCGTGGGCACAGGGGTTGACCCTGCCCGCATCGGCGAACGGGTCTGGATCTGGAACGGGCAGTGGCAGCGCGCCTTTGGCACGGCGGCAGAGTATACCGCGCTGCCTGCAGCACAGGCGGTACGCCTGCCCGACAATACATCCTTTGCCGAAGGTGCCGTGCTTGGCATCCCCGCGCTTACGGCTGTGCATACCGTGCTAGGCGCGGGTCCGGTGGCCGACAAGAATGTGCTTGTCAGTGGCGCCGGCGGGACGGTCGGCTATCTGGCGGTGCAGGTCGCTACGGCCTCTGGCGCGCGGGTG
>JBFEQR010000128.1:0-6536 GCA_041549425.1 Yoonia sp.
AATCCCGCCCGGTCGCAGGACCCGCGCGATTTCGCGCATGACCTGCCCCAGATCCCTGACATGCTCCAGCACATCCACGCAGACAACCGCATCGAAACTGGCGTTATCATAGGGCAAGGCCTCGCCCACGCCGATATCATAGCGGATGTTGCGTTCTGTCTGTCTGGCATGGGCGCGGGCCGCAGCAATGGCGTCTTTGGCCGGATCGATACCGGTGACAACCGCGCCGCGCGTGTCCAGTGCCTCGGCCATAAAGCCACCAGCACATCCAAGATCAAGCACATCCTTGCCGCGCCAGTCGATAGCCTTGTCGAACCATGACAAACGTCCCGGCACCATGTTTTTCAAAGTGCGCACCCAGCGGATATCGTCAGACCACCACAAGTGGGCAACGTCATCATAAATCGCCAGATTGTTGCGTTCGGTCTCGGTCACTTGCGGCACCTCCAACTGATGACGACATTTCAAAACACGACTTTTACCCCTCTAAAAGTAGTGCCCCAAGCACCGCAGGCAATGCCCCACCGGACAATCGGGCAACCTGCAACCTTGCGTGAACAAACAAGCCATACACGAAAAAGGACGCGCATTATCAAATCAAACGGAAAAGTCCTGTCAGAGTTTGACGGGTGGTCCTTCCTCGCGGGCAAACCCATACTCACCCCGAGTTTATACAAACAGGAGCAAAAATGTCAGGCAGTTACTATGCGCCAACGGGGGGCCACCCCGGTCAGGATCAGCTTTTGACCGACCGCGCCGTTTTCACCGATGCTTACGCCGTGATCCCCAAAGGGACGATGCGCGACATCGTCACCAGCTTTCTGCCTTTCTGGGAAAAGACACGTCTTTGGGTGATCGCCCGCCCGCTCAGCGGGTTTGCCGAGACCTTTTCGCAGTACATCATGGAAATCAGCCCCGGTGGCGGGTCTGACCGTCCCGAAACCGATGCGCAGGCCGAAGCGGTCCTGTTCGTCGTCGAAGGCCACGCCACGCTGTCGGTCAACGGGGCCACCCATGTGCTTGAACCCGGCGGTTATGCCTTCCTGCCGCCCGGTGCCGACTGGACGCTGCACAATCATTCCGACGCGATGCTGCGGTTCCACTGGATTCGCAAAACCTATGAGGCCGTGCCAGGGCTGGACCTGCCAGAGGTCATCATCGCCAACGAAAAAGACATCGCGCCCACTCTGATGCCCAGCACGGACGGGAAATGGGGCACGACACGTTTTGTCGACCCTGCAGACCTGCGTCACGACATGCACGTGACCGTCGTGACGTTTGAGCCCGGCGCGGTCATTCCCTTTCTTGAAACCCATGTGTTGGAACACGGGCTTTATGTACTGGAAGGCAAGGCGGTCTACCGGTTGAACAATGACTGGGTCGAAGTCGAAGCAGGTGACTACATGTGGCTGCGCGCCTTTTGCCCGCAGGCCTGCTATGCCGGTGGGCCGGGCAAGTTCCGCTATCTGCTTTACAAAGACGTGAACCGGCACATGAAACTGGGGCGCTGATCTTCCAGCGCCCTCGGATTGTGCAATAGCGGGGCTTATCACGCCTCAATTTTATGCAGACAGTCAAAATGGATGCGGCGCAGCACGTCAGACACCTGTTACTGGCGGCAAACCCTGCTAGGTCCCGTTGGGCAACAACCGGATGGGACCGCTTCATGATTTTTGACAGAAAGCTTCTTGCGCTTGCCGCAACATTTCTTGCCAGCCCTGCGCTGGCAGAAACCGATATGCCCTTTGCTCTTGACTGGAAATTCGAAGGACCCTCTGCGCCTTATTTCCACGCGCTTGATGCAGGGTATTTCGCTGACGCCGGCCTGAACGTGACGATCAGCGAAGGCTCCGGCTCGCTCGATGCGATCCCAAAGGTCGCAACGGGCGCGTTCCCTGTAGGCTTCGCCGACATCAACTCGCTGATGCGGTTCCTTGACCAGAACCCCGGCGCGCCGGTGACCGCCGTGATGATGGTTTACGACAAACCGCCTTTCGCCGTCGTGGGCCGCAAGTCGCTGGGCGTTGAAGCCCCCGCCGATCTTGAACGCAAAGTGCTGGGCGCACCACCGCCCGATGGTGCATGGGCGCAGTTCCCGATCTTTGCCGCCGAAACCGGCATTGACACAGGCGCGATCACCGTCGAACCCGTGGGCTTCCCGACGCGCGAACCGATGCTGGCCGAAGGCAACGTCGCGGCGATCACCGGCTTTTCGTTCTCGTCCACGCTGAACCTCAAGCGATTGGGCATTCCGGCGGATGACATCTCTGTACTGCTGATGGCCGACTATGGTGTGGACCTTTACGGCAACGCGATCATCGTCAACACCGACTTTGCCGCCGCTAACCCCGAACTGGTCACAGGCTTTCTGGGCGCGATCGCTATGGGTTGGAAAGACGCAATCGCGGCACCTGACGCCGCCATTGAAGCTCTGCTCGAACGCAACCCGGCGGCTGACGCAGCCCTCGAAGCAGAGCGCCTGCAGATGGCCATCGATGCCAACGTGCTGACGGACTACGTCAAGGCAAACGGCATGGGCGGTATCGACGAAATGCGGATGATGAACGCGATCGAACAGACGAAATCCGTGTACGAGTTCAACAACGAACCCGATATGTCGCTTTATTTCGACGCAGGCTTCCTGCCTGCCAGCGACGCGCGGATGTTGCAGTAAACCAAACCGGGGTTGCGGCATCTGTCGCGACCCCTTCTGACTATCCGGGCCTTTATCATCGAAAACCTAATTGAAATCAAAGGCGTAAAGCACGCCTACCAAACCGCCACCGGCCCGCTAGAGGTCCTTGACGGCTTGGACGTGTCCGTGCCCGAAGGTACTTTTGCGGCCGTTGTGGGGCCGTCAGGGTGTGGGAAATCGACGCTGACACGCCTTGTTGCCGGTCTGCTCAAACCCGATGAGGGCGAAGTCTGGCTACACGGCGAACGCGTCAAAGGTCCGCGCAAGACAGTCGGCATGGCGTTCCAGAATCCCGTCTTGCTGGAATGGCGCACCATCCTTGAAAACGTCATCCTGCCGCTGGAAATCGTGGCCCCCCGCATGGCCCGCGCCGACCGCGTGGCCCGCGCGATGGAACTGCTGGAAATGGTCGGCCTGACCGGTTTCGAGGGCAAACGCCCCTCTGAACTCTCAGGTGGGATGCGCCAGCGTGCTTCCCTATGCCGGTCTATCGTGCATAAACCCGAAGTGTTGATCATGGACGAACCCTTTGGCGCGCTTGATGCCTTTACCCGCGAGGACCTGTGGCAAACCATGCGCGATCTGCGCCGCGCCGAACCCTTTACCGCCGTGCTTATTACGCACGACCTACGCGAAAGCGTCTATCTGGGCGATCAGGTGATTGTCCTTTCCGGTCGGCCTGCGCGCACGCAATTCGTCATGGACGTCGATCTGCCCGAAGATCGTACATTGGACGTGCTCTACACACCAAAGGCCGCCGACATGCTGCATGTGCTGCGCGACCAGATCAAGATCGCCCAAGGCCGCGAGGTTGAAAGCCACTGATGTTCAGCAAAATCGCGACACCCGTCATCGCTATCCTCATCTTTCTGGGGCTGTGGGAATTGCTGGTCTGGGCCAATGGCTGGCCCAACTTCAAAATGGCTTCGCCCTCTGACCTGCCGCCTGCGTTTTGGAAATACAAAGAACTGTTTTTTGAAATGGGCTGGCAAACCTTGTGGCGCACGGTTGTCGGCCTGTTCATCGCCGTGATCGTGGGCACCGCCATCGGCATGGTCATCGGGTTTTCGCGCATCGCGCGTGACGCGCTATATCCGCTGCTGATCGGTTTCAACGCCATCCCCAAGGCCACATTGGTGCCCGTGATTTCGCTGCTGTTTATCGGCCAGCATGATTTCAACACCGTTTTGATGGCCTTTATGATCTCGTTCTTTCCCATCGCCGTGTCGGTGGGCATCGGCCTGTCTACGCTGGAACCGGAATACCGTGACATCCTGCGCGCACTTGGCGCATCCCGCTTCACCATTTTCACGAAAATAGCCCTACCCAAGACGCTGCCAGAGTTCTTTGGCGCGCTCAAAGTCTCTGCCACGCTGGCCTTCATCGGCACAAATCTGGTCGAGATCGTCAGCCCGCACGGTCGGGGTCTTGGCGCGCTATTCAAGTCGGGCGAAACCAACGGTGATTATCCGCTGATGTTCGCCGTGCTGATCGCGCTCGCGTTTCTGGGCATCCTGCTTTATTACGCCGTGGTCTTCCTTGAACGTATCTTCGCCGGCTGGGCTGAACGCGAAGCAAGCTAGGTCTTGTCGCTATCGGGTTCCGGCACGTTCAGCGTTGACCATGCCTCATCGTGCGGTGGTGGCGGCGGGTTTTCACAGGCGCGACTGTGGATGTTCATCTTGGCTATGAAATTCGCGGAAATCGGGGCCGTGACGAACAAAAACACCATGATCAGTAATTCATGCGTCGACGGCTGTCCGATGTCGAACGAATGGATCACAGAGGCCAAGAGCAGCATCCCGATGCCCACCGTACCCACCTTGGTGGGCGCATGCAGGCGCGTCATGGGATCGTTGAACTTCAACAACCCGATCGCCCCCACCAGCACAAAACCCGACCCGATGATCAGGGACAGACAAACGATATATGTTCCGATGATCTGAGCGGTCATTCGATGATATCCCCCCGCAGAATAAAGCGTGCCATGGCAACGGTCGACACAAAGCCAAGCATGGCAATCAGCAAGGCGACCTCGAAATAGATCTGCACGCCCTGATGGATGCCAAGCACAATCACCAGACCCAGCGCGTTGATCACCATCGTGTCCAGTGCCAGCACCCTGTCACCCGATGTCGGCCCCAGAACAAGGCGGACCATCGACATGATCTGCCCCAATGCCAGCGCCACAAAGGTGATGGCCAATGCGATGTTCAGAAACTGCGTGGCAAGTATCATGTGAAAATCTCCAACAGGCGGCTCTCGTAGCGGGTGATGATATCATCGCGCACCGCGTCGGGATCATCCGTATGCAGCACATGCACCAAAAGGCTGTGCCCCTCGTCCGACAGATCAGCCGAAACCGTCCCCGGCGTCAGCGTGATCGTCCCCGCCAGCATCGTGATCGCTTCGGGTTCGCGCAGGCGCAGCGGCACGATGATCCACGCAGGCTTCAGCTTGGACGTCGGCACAGTCAGCACGATCCACGCCACTTCGATATTGGCGACGATAATATCCCGGATCACCACAAAGCTGTAGCTGATCATCTTGACGGGGCGGAACCCCTTGGGCGTATCGGGCCACCAGATCGAGGTCCCCCAAGGGATCAGAACACCCAGAATAAAGCCGAAAACAACCATCCCCGCCGAAAGTTCGTTCTGCAGGAACATCCAGACAATCGTCAGGATCAACGTCAAAAGCGGGTGCGGCATCAACCAGTTGAAAGCGCGGGCCATGTCAGTGATCCTCCTGTGCTTTTGATCCGTCGCTCAGCTTGCCGGGTGTGTCGATCACAGTCGCGATATAGGGCGCGGGATCAAAGAGCTGTTCGGCGATGCCCGTGGTATAGCGGTGCATCTGACCGGCAAAGACCGTGTGCAGGGCCAAAAGGGCAATCAGCCCCCCGACTGCGACATAAGACATCGTGGCAGGCTGGTGAGGTGGCGCAATCTGTGGCGGGGCGGTCTCGCTTTGGGCTTTCCAGAAAACCACGCTGCCTGCGCGGGCAAATCCCACGATACTGACCAGACTTGAGACCAGCACGATGGCCCAGACCCAGACCACCAGCGGCGTGTCATAGGCCGCATCCAGCACCAGCAACTTGCCCAGAAAACCCGACAGCGGCGGCAGACCGGCCATGGCAATCGCGCCGACAAAGAACAGGCCCGCAATCATCGTCGCACCGGCGACAGGCGGTTGCGGTGTCAGGGACAGGTCTTCGCGGCTGCTGCGCACCAGATCCACGATCAGGAACAAGGCCGCCCCTGCAAGGGTCGAATGCACGATATAGTAAAGTGCCGCCGCGATACCCGCAGGCGTGAACAGGGCGATGGCCACCATGACCATCCCCATCGAACCGATGATCGAAAACGCCACCAGCCGGTCAAACTGCTTCGCCGCCAGAACGCCTACCATACCGATCGCCAGCGAAATCAGGGCCGCGGGCAACAACCACGTATCATGCAGCCCTGACGTCACCGCCAGATCGGGCGGGAAGATCAGCGTGTAGACACGGATGATCGCATAGGCACCCACTTTGGTCATGATCGCAAACAACGCCGCCACCGGTGCCGGTGCCTCGGCATAGCTTGAAGGCAGCCAGAAATGCAGCGGCACAAGTGCCGCCTTGATCGCAAACACCAACAACAGCAGGACGGCGGCCACGCGAATGCCCACGGTTTCCTCTGGCGTGATCAGGGCGACACGGTTGGCCAGATCGGCCATGTTCAGGGTGCCTGTCTCGGCATAGATCGACCCCAGCGCGAACAAGAACAGGGTCGAACCGATCAGATTGAACAGCACATATTGCACGCCTGCCCGCAGCCTGCGGGTGCCGCCTGCG
>JBFEQR010000129.1:0-6534 GCA_041549425.1 Yoonia sp.
CACCAATACACACCCTGCTGCTAGCAGGTTTCACCTGCCTGAAGCTGAAAGCCCAGATCGATGTGGTGCGGCTTGATCGCGTCCGAAGAAGCTGCATCCACATCCGCAAGGAACTGTCCGGCGCGACGCCCAATTTCATACCGCGGCGTGACGATCGTTGTAAGCTGGATGGGCAGCGCATCCAGAAACGGAAGCCCGTTGAAACCGGCGAGCGCAATTTCGTCAGGGATTGAAATGCCGTTGGCAAGGCAGTGCATGATACCGCCACTGGCAAGATCATCGTTGGAGTAGTAAATCGCATCGGGCCGGTCTGGACCTGACAAGATGTCAGAGGTCATTTTACGGCCCTCAACCATCGAAGACGGCTCAGAACTGATGTGTTCGGACACCAAAGTGGCCCCCGCCTCGCGCAAGACCTGCCGGAACCCGTCCAGCCGTTTGGCCGCACGCAAGTCCCGCCCGCCCTGACTTCCTGCATAGACAAACCGCCGATGCCCTTTTGCCAGCATGTATTTTGCCGTTTCCTGACCCGCCGCGCGTTGCGACATGCCAAAAGCCACCGAGATTGGCGTGCCGTCAATGTCCATAATTTCTGCAACCCGCACGCTGGAAGCGGAAATGGAGCGTCGCGTCGCCTGTGAATGCTCAAGCCCCGCCAAGACAATCCCCGATGGCCGCCATGACAAAAGATCGCGAACCAATGCGTCCTCTTTATCCTCGGAATATTCGGTAACCCCGAAGACCGGACGGAACCCCTTTTGCGTCAACGCGTCGGTGATGCCGCTCAGAACATCGGTAAAAACAGAGTTGCCCAGCGTTGGCAGAACAACAGCAATCAACGGCGTCTGTTCGGATCGCAAGCTTCGCGCCAGCCGGTTCTGAACATAGCCGATTTCCCGCGCCGCCGTTTCCACGCGGCTGCGGACGTCTTTGGAAATGTAACCCTTTCCATTCATCACCCGCGACACGGTCATCTGGCTTACGCCAGCGCGGTCGGCCACGTCATCCATCGTCGGGCGCAATGTCTTTCGGTCATTCACTGGTGTGTTCCGTTCATGAGGGGTTTCGCGCGCGTTTCATCGAATCACTTGACTTATGTTTACGTAAACACACTAAATACGGCCATATGTTTACGTAAACATAATTAAGTAATATCTATCTGGGAGGATACAGAATGAGAAACCTGCTTTTAGGGACTGCACTTGCTGTGATCGCGGGAACCGGCGCTTTCGCCGAAACCTACCGGGCGGAGTGTTTTGGCCCTGCGCCGGGCACGAGCACGATCCAAGGGGTGGCCAAAGACGGCCCCTACAAGATCGCCTTCGTGAACGGCTTTGCTGGCAACGACTGGCGGATCGCAGCTATTCAGGCGTCGAAAGCCTGGGCCGCGCGCCCTGAAAATGCCGCCAATATCGAAGAATTCACAGTTGTGTCGGTCGGCAACGACAGTGCGGCGCAAATCGCGGCAATCGATAACTTTATCGCAGCCGGTTACGACGCTATCACCTTTATTGCCGTCAACCCAAGCGCGTTCGAGCCCGTCATCCGCCGCGCAGAGCGGGCGGGAACGGTTCTTGTGCCCTTCGACAACGTTCTGGACACCGACAAGGTCGTTCAGGTCAACGAAAGCCAGTTCGAACTCGGTCGCCTGAAAGCACAGACCGTGATGGATGAACTTGGCGGAAGCGCCAGCAAGATCCTGATGGTGAACGGCCTTCCGGGTAACGCGACGGATCGTGACCGCCGCCTTGGCATGATGAGCGTTCTGGAGACCGTCGAAGGATTGGAAATCGTCGAAGTCGTCGGCAACTGGGACACCGGCACCAGCCAGAAAGTGGTGGCCGATGCGCTGGCGACCCACGGCCAGTTCGACGCTGTTGTGTCACAGCACGGTTCGGCGGGCACGATCAATGCGATGCAGGCTGCCGGACACCCTATCGTTCCGATGGGCGTTGACGGTGAAAACGGTGTGCGGATGCTGATGGACGAACTGGACATTCCGGGGATTTCTGCAGCACAGGCCCCTGCCATGTCAGCCATTGCACTGGAAGCGGCCGTGGCACTGCTGCAAGGCAATGCACTGCCACAGACGATCTTCCTGCCCATTCCGCAGGTCAATGCGGCCGACCTTGAAGCAGGCGTGAACTATTTCCCCGAACTGCCAAAGTCGTTCAACACCGGCACGGGTTTCCCCGACTGTTTCGCGCCATTCACACCCGAAGAGCTGCTGGGCCAAAGCGCCGACAACACCTAACCTGATGTCAGGTATCCCGGTGGCTATCACTGGCCGCCGGGTAAATGACTGAATTGGTGGACTGATCTTTATGCCCAAATCCGAAAAAGCGATTGTGCGCCTGTGTGGCGTATCGAAAACCTACGGCGCGACCAAGGCTTTGACTGAGGTGGATTTTGCCTGCTTTGGTGGCGAAATTCACGCCATTCTGGGTGAAAACGGCGCCGGTAAGTCCACTTTGATGAAACTTGTATCCGGCGTTATCCAGCCCACCGCCGGACACATCGAGATCGACGGCGCAGAGGCCCAGCTTGCCGGACCTGCCGACGCGATCTCGCGCGGGTTGATCTGCATGTTTCAGGAACTTTCGCTGGTACCGGATTTGACCGTACGTGAAAATCTGATGCTGGGCGCACCAGGCATAGGTTTGGGCCGGTTGGACGGGGATGTTGTCGCGCGGGCGCAGGACATTCTGACAAAGATCGACGGCGGCGACATTCGCATGAAAACGCGGGTCTCCGATTTGTCGCTGGCCGAACGGCAGCAGGTCGAAATTGCCAAGGCCCTGTCGCGCAACCCGCGGCTTCTGATCCTTGACGAGGCGACGTCGGCCCTGAACGCATCGGTTGTTGAAAAGGTCTTTCACCTGATCCGCGCGGAACGTGACCGCGGCGTCGGCGTGCTTTTCATCTCGCACAGGTTTCACGAAATCGAAGCCCTTGCCGACACCATTTCCATCTTTCGCAACGGCACCCATGTCGAGACATTTAGCAACGGTGCCTATGACTATGGGGCGATCATCAGCAAGATGGTTGGGCAACGGATTGACGACCTTTTCCCGCCAAAGCCGGCGCCCGATCCCGATGCCGCAGAAGTCCTGCGCCTTGAAGGGTTTGGCTGGGCAGACAGCCTGCATGACGTGTCGATCGTTTTGCGCAAGGGCCAGATCACAGGGCTGGGCGGACTGGACGGGCAAGGTCAGGGCGATGTTCTGCAAGGATTGTTCGGCCTGCTCAAGGGGACACGCGGGCAATGCCTGATGGGTGGCGCACCTGTCGCGATCAAGAACCCCAGAATGGCGAAATCGCCGCAGTTGGGTATCGCGCTGATCCCCGAAGACCGGAAGACAGAGGGCCTGATCCTAGATCAAAGCATCGCGCGCAATCTGGAACTGGCGGCCCTTGGCGTGAATACGATCAACGCCACCGATCCCGCGATCTACCAGCCGTTTCTTGATGCCCTTGAGCTGAAATGTGACAGCTTGGATCAGCCCGTTTCGCAGCTGTCAGGTGGCAACCAACAAAAGGTTGCCCTGACGAAGTGGCTGGCGCTTGGGCCACGTTGCATGCTTTTGGCCGACCCCACCCGCGGGATCGACGTCAAGACGAAGACGCAGATTTACGCATTGTTGCGCCGTCTGGCCGACAGCGGCGTGGCGATCCTGCTACTGTCCACCGACTACGAAGAGCTGATCCACCTGTGCGACGAAACCCACATTTTCTATAACGGTCGCATCACGCGGCATCTGGCCGGCGCCGATATCACAGCTGAAAATATCATCGCGGCCTCTTTGAACATACCATCCGCAGAACCGGCAAACGGAGGCAGCGCACATGCGTGATTTCCTGCAATCCAACAAGCGCGAAGCCAGCGCCTTTGTGGTGCTTGCAGTCTTGCTGTCGCTCTATCTGTGGAGCCACCCGATCGGTCCGACGACCTATGTCATGACAATCTGGGCCAACCAATGCCTGATCCTTGCTCTGGCCGCGATGGCGCAGTTCTTTGCAGTCATCGTGCGCGGCATTGATCTGTCGGTGGGGGCCGTGATGGCGCTGACCAACTGTATCGCATCCTATCTGGTGATCGGTTCAGGGGTCGAAATGGCCTTTGGTGTCGTCGTTGTTATCGCCGCGGGCATCGGCTGCGGCGTTCTTAACGGTGTTCTGGTCGTCTACGGGCGCATCCAGCCCATTGTTGCGACCCTTGCGACGGCCTCGCTGTTTGTGGGGTTGGCGCTGCTGCTGCGGCCCACGCCGGGCGGGCAGATCGACTATGATCTGGCGGACGCGATGACGCTGGATATTCTGGGTATGCCGACGGCCTTGATCATGACTGCAGCCGTCATCCTGTTGATCTGGGTGCCGCTGCGCCGCACGGGATTGGGACTGGGCCTTTATGCGGTCGGATCGTCAGAGCAAGCGGCGTTCCAGTCGGGGATGCCGGTTGCAAAAATCAGGCTGGCGTCGTTTGCGATGGGCGGCTTGTTTGCGGGATTGGCCGGACTTTACTTCAGCTTTGTCACGACAACCGGGGATGCGGGGATCGGGCCGAATTTCACCTTGAACTCCATCGCGGCAGTCGTTCTGGGCGGCGTGGCGCTGCGCGGCGGTGTCGGCACGCTGACAGGGGCGATTGCCGGTGCGTTTATCCTCAAAACGATCGGCGCGTTGATGTTCTTCTCCGGCTTGCCGCCCTTGGCGCAACCTTTCATCGAAGGACTTATCCTTGCAGGGGCAATCGCCATCGGAGGCGCCGACATCCTGCGCATCAAGAACCGGCTGGAGGCGTTCGGACGATGAAAACGATTTCACCGCACTTGCCGGGTTTGGATATCCTTGTGCCTTACTTTGGCACAATCCTGCTGATCGTCGGCGGCAGCTTCTTTTTTCCGCAGATCCTTGGCTTTGCGTATCTTGCCCAACAGCTTCAGATCGCCTCGTTCCTCGGTCTGCTGGCCCTTGGCGCAACGCTTGTCATCCTTTTGGGGCACATTGACCTTTCGGTTCCGTGGGTTTTGGGAGGGGCGGCAATTCTGTCAACCTCTCTTGCCGGATCGGGCGATCCCGTGCTGATCGCACTGGCGATACCCGCTGCACTGGTTTTCGGCGCAGTGGTGGGTGTCATCAACGGTTTTGGTGTCGCTGTCCTGCGCATCCCCTCTATGGTGTGGACCCTTGCGATAAACTCCATGCTGCTGGGTGTCGCGGTTCTGAACACGGGCGGCTTCAACCCGAAGGGCGAGGCCAGCACCACGATGATCTGGCTGGCGACCGCGAAACTGGCAGGTCTCCCTGTGGCCTTTGTTGTGTGGATGGTTTTCGCTATCGCAATGGCAGTGTTGCTGAAAAAGTCCGGCTTCGGGCGCTACCTGTCCGCGATCGGTTACAACGAAAAAGCAACGTTCCTGTCCGGCGTATCGACACCTTCGGTGATCTTCGCCGCTTTCGCGATAGCTGGCGTTTGCTCGGCCATGGGGGGCGTGCTGCTGGCGGGCTATGCAAATCAGGCCTACCAATCAATGGGCGATCCATTCCTGCTGCCGACCATCGCAGCCGTCGTCATTGGCGGCACATCCATTCTTGGGGGGCGGGGCAGTCTGGTGGGCACCGTGGGGGGCGTCCTGTTTATCACCCTGCTGACATCAATCCTGTCAGTGATGCAAATCTCGGATGCATGGCGCAATATCATCTTTGGCGTGATTATTATCGCGATGTTGTTGCTGCAAACCCTGCGCAGAAAGGCGGCCTGACATGAACGCATTCTTTGAAATCCTTGATCCCGTATTCGCAGGTTTTGTGGATACCGCACAGCCACCAGAGCAGATTGCCAGCGGTTGCACATGGACCGAAGGACCAGTCTGGTTAAACAATACCCTGTATTTCAACGACATCCCTGCGAAACGCATGATGAAGTGGTCCGCCGCCAAAGGTGTCGGCATCGCCCTGCCCAACAGCGAGTTCGCGAACGGCAACACCCGCGATATCGAAGGGCGCATGGTGTCATGCGAACATGGCGGGCGGCGCGTGATCCGACGGCTGGACCCCGAAAATCCGGATGCCATCGAGGTGATCGCGGACAGCTATGACGGCAAGCGCCTCAATTCCCCCAATGACGTTGTCGTCCGCTCGGACGGGTCCATCTGGTTCACCGATCCCCCTTACGGCATCAATTCCGACATCGAGGGTTATCCGGCGGAACCCGAACAGGACGGCTGCTATGTATTTTGCGCGTCACCCGACGGGACGTTGACGGCGGTCGCCACGGATTTTGACAAACCCAACGGGCTGGCCTTTTCCAAGGACGAAACACAACTTTATATCGCCGATTCAGGGGCGATCCGCGGCGCAAGCTTTCCGGGCATCGACACATCGCTGCCGCATCATATCAGGGTCTTTGACGTGGACGGCACGACGCTTTCCAACGGACGGGTCTTTGCCGAAATATCGCCGGGCGTGCCGGACGGTTTCCGCATCGATCACGCAGGTTTCGTCTGGACCAGCGCGCTGGACGGCATTCATTGC
>JBFEQR010000130.1:0-6502 GCA_041549425.1 Yoonia sp.
AGATAATCAAGGATTGCCTCGGCGCAGTCACGCCCGTCACGAATAGCCCACACAACAAGCGATGCGCCGCGCACGATATCACCGGCGGCAAACACACCGTCAAGGCTGGTGGCACCGGTGCCGAAATCGGCCTTGATGGTGACGGCAACGAAATCGAAGCCGGAAGTGGCCGCCAGTTCGTCAGCGCAGAACACCGCCTGTTCTTCTTTGGCATCGCTTGGGATGATGCGACGCCGGACGATGTGATCGACATGTCGCCGGTCGAGTTCATCTATCCCGGTGAGGCCGGTTTTTTCTCAGACACACCAAAATACGAATGCAATGAAATCGACGCGCGCTTCTAGGCCGCTCTTGCACCCTTATGACAAAAGCCCACCCCGTGCGGTGGCCCCGCTTTGAAAGGAACGACAATGACAACATTTGACCAGGCATGGGTTGCCGCCGAGGAAGCCAAGCGTCAGTGGATGGCCGAAAACGGTCTTTACAGGGATGACGACGAACATGCCTCTTGTGGTGTGGGCCTTGTTGTATCCATCAGCGGCACGCCGTCGCGCGATGTTGTTGAAAAAGGCATTGATGCGCTCAAGGCTGTTTGGCACCGCGGCGCGGTTGACGCAGATGGCAAGACAGGTGATGGCGCAGGTATCCACGTGCAGATCCCTGTCCCGTTCTTCTACGACCAGATCCAGCGCACCGGACACGAGCCCGAGAATGACAAGCTGATCGCCGTTGGCCAGATTTTCCTGCCCCGCAGTGATTTCGCCGCCCAAGAGCGTTGCCGCACGATTGTCGAAAGCGAAGTGCTGCGCATGGGCCATTATATCTATGGCTGGCGCCATGTGCCTGTGAACACCGAAGTGCTGGGCGACAAGGCCAACGCCACCCGCCCCGAGATCGAACAGATCCTGATCCGCAACGAAAAGGGTCTGGATGAAGAACGCTTTGAACGTGAATTGTACATCATCCGCCGCCGTATCGAAAAGGCAGCCACTGCGGCCGGTATCAACGGCATGTACCTGTGTTCGCTGTCCTGCCGTTCGATCATCTACAAAGGTATGATGCTGGCCGAGCAGGTGGCAGAGTTTTATCCCGACCTGATGGATGCGCGCTTTGAAAGTGCTTTTGCGATCTATCACCAGCGTTATTCGACCAACACCTTCCCCCAGTGGGCGCTGGCCCAGCCGTTCCGCATGTTGGCCCACAATGGCGAGATCAACACCCTTAAGGGTAACGTGAACTGGATGAAGAGCCATGAAATCCGCATGGCGTCCGGTGCCTTTGGCGAAAAGGCCGAAGACATCAAGCCGATCATCCCTGCCGGTGCCTCTGACAGTTCCGCGCTGGATGCGGTTTTCGAAGTGCTGGTCCGTGCCGGTCGCAATGCGCCCATGGCCAAAACCATGATGGTGCCAGAGGCATGGTCGCAACAGGCCGTCGAGATGCCCCCCGCATGGCAGGATATGTACGGCTATTGCAACGCGGTGATGGAGCCTTGGGACGGTCCTGCCGCCCTTGCCATGACCGATGGTCGCTGGGTCTGTGGCGGTCTGGACCGCAACGGCCTGCGTCCGCTGCGCTATGTCGTCACCGGTGATGGTCTGCTGGTTGCGGGTTCCGAGGTGGGGATGGTGCCGATTGACGAAGCCACCGTGGTGGAAAAGGGTGCCCTTGGTCCCGGCCAGATGATTGCCGTTGATATGCAAGAGGGCCGTCTGTTCCACGACGAGGAGTTGAAAGATACACTTGCGGCGGCCCAGCCCTTTGGCGAATGGGTCGAGCGGATCACGGACCTGAGCGATATCATGCGTGATGCGCCCGAAACCGCCATTTATGAAGGGGCCGAGTTGCGCAAGCGTCAGGTCGCCGCCGGTTACAGCATCGAAGAGCTGGAACAGGTGCTGGCCCCGATGGCCGAGGACGGCAAGGAAATGATCGCATCCATGGGCGATGACACGCCTTCAGCTGTCCTGTCCAAGACCTACCGCCCGCTGTCGCATTTCTTCCGCCAGAACTTTTCGCAGGTGACCAACCCGCCGATCGACAGCTTGCGCGAAAGCCGTGTCATGTCGCTGAAGACGCGGTTCGGGAACCTCAAGAACGTGCTGGACGAAGACAGTTCGCAAACTGCGATCCTGTTGCTTGATAGCCCGTTTGTGGCCAATGCCGAGTTCGACCAGATGGTGGAGCAGTTCGGCGATAGCGTGGCCTTTATCGACTGCACCTTCGAGCCGGGTCGCGGCGCGCTGAGCGCGGGGCTGGAGCGTATCCGCTCCGAGGCCGAGGATGCCGTGCGGTCCGGTGCGGGGCACATCGTGCTGACCGACCAGCACCAGTCCGAAGACCGCGTGCCGATGCCGATGATCCTTGCCACCTCTGCGGTGCATTCGGGATTGACCAAGAAGGGCTTGCGCACCTTCTGCTCGATCAACGTGCGCGCCGCGGAATGTATTGATCCGCATTACTTTGCCGTGCTGATCGGTTGTGGTGCGACCACAGTGAACGCCTATCTGGCGCAGGATTCCATTGCCGACCGTGTGCGGCGCGGCCTGATCGACGGTACGCTGACCGAAGCCATGAACCGCTATCGCGCGGCGATTGATGCGGGTCTGCTCAAGATCATGTCCAAGATGGGCATTTCGGTGCTGTCTTCCTATCGTGGTGGTCTGAACTTCGAGGCCGTGGGCCTGTCCCGCGCCATGGTCGCCGAATATTTCCCGGGTATGCACAGCCGCATTTCCGGTATCGGCACCAATGGTATCCAGACCAAGCTGGAAGAAGTGCACGCGCGCGGCTGGAAAGGCGCGACAGATGTGCTGCCGATCGGGGGTTTCTACAAAGCTCGCCGTTCGGGGGAAAAGCACGCTTGGGAAGCGCAGACCATGCATATGCTGCAAGCGGCCTGCAACAACGCCTCTTATTCGCTGTGGCAGCAGTTCTCGAAGTCCATGCAGTCGAACCCGCCAATCCATCTGCGCGACCTGTTGGCGATCAAGCCGCTGGGCAAGGCGATCCCGATTGAAGAGGTGGAAAGCATTACCGCGATCCGCAAGCGGTTCGTGACACCGGGCATGTCGTTGGGTGCCTTGTCGCCCGAGGCGCACAAGACGCTGAACGTCGCGATGAACCGCATTGGCGCGAAATCCGACAGTGGTGAGGGCGGCGAAGATCCCGCACATTTCCATCCTGAGCCGAATGGCGACAACCCGTCTGCCAAGATCAAACAGGTGGCGTCCGGCCGCTTTGGTGTCACGGCTGAATACCTGAACGCCTGTGAGGAACTGGAAATCAAGGTCGCCCAAGGCGCCAAGCCTGGCGAGGGTGGCCAGTTGCCTGGCATGAAGGTCACCGACCTGATTGCCCGTCTGCGCCATTCGACCAAAGGCGTGACCCTGATTTCACCGCCGCCGCACCACGATATCTATTCGATCGAGGATCTGGCGCAGTTGATCTATGACCTCAAGCAGATCAACCCGCGCTGCAAGGTGACCGTCAAGCTGGTCAGCAGTTCAGGTGTTGGAACGATCGCTGCGGGTGTCGCGAAGGCCAAAGCAGATGTTATTTTGATTTCCGGCCACAACGGCGGCACAGGTGCGTCGCCCGGCACGTCGATCAAATATGCGGGCCTTCCGTGGGAAATGGGCCTGACCGAGGCGCATCAGGTGCTGGCCATGAACAACCTGCGCGAACGCATCACGCTGCGCACGGATGGCGGTCTGCGCACCGGTCGTGACATCGTCATGGCCGCGATGATGGGTGCCGAAGAATACGGTATCGGCACCGCTGCCCTGATCGCGATGGGCTGCATCATGGTCCGCCAGTGCCAGTCCAACACTTGCCCCGTGGGTGTGTGTACGCAGGACGAAGCCTTGCGCGAAAAGTTCACCGGCAACGCCGACAAGGTCGTCAACCTGATCACCTTCTACGCCACCGAAGTGCGCGAAATTCTGGCCAGCATCGGCGCGCGGTCTTTGGATGATGTGATCGGGCGTGCTGATCTGCTGACGCAGGTTTCACGTGGCTCGGCCCATCTGGATGATCTGGACCTGAACCCGCTTTTGATCACGGTCGATGGCGCGAACAAGATCACCTATGACCGCAACAAGCCGCGCAACGCGGTCGATGACACGCTGGACGCGCAGATCGTGCAGGATGCCGCGCGCTTCCTGAACGATGGCGAAAAGATGCAGCTGGATTACGCGGTGCAGAACACGCTGCGCACCATCGGCACGCGCACATCCAGCCACATCGTGCAGCAGTTCGGGATGCGCAATGCGCTGCAGCCGGACCACCGGACGGTGAAACTGCGCGGCAGTGCCGGTCAGTCTCTGGGCGCCTTCGCAGCACCGGGGTTGAAGCTGGAAGTGTCGGGCGATGCCAACGACTATGTCGGCAAGGGTCTGTCGGGGGGTATGATTGTTGTGCGTCCGCCCATGGTCAGCCCGCTGGTGGCCTCTGAGAACACGATCATCGGCAACACCGTGCTTTACGGGGCCACGGACGGCTATCTGTTTGCTGCAGGTCGTGCGGGTGAGCGTTTCGCGGTCCGCAATTCAGGCGCGAAGGTCGTGATCGAGGGCTGTGGCACCAACGGGTGTGAATACATGACCGGTGGTGTGGCTGTGATCCTCGGGTCGATCGGTGCCAACTTTGGTGCCGGTATGACGGGGGGCATGTCCTATATCTATGACCCCAAGGGCGAAGCTGCCGACCTGATCAACATGGAAACGCTGGTGACCTGCCCCGTGACCGTGGCGCATTGGGAGGACCAGTTGAAAGGTCTGATCGAGCGTCACGCCGCCGAGACTGGCAGCCGCAAGGCCGCAGATATCCTGCAGCATTGGGACGTGGAAAAAGGCAACTTCCTGCAGATTTGCCCCAAGGAAATGCTGGTGCACCTGCCGCATCCCCTGAGCGTCGAGGAAACGGCGATCCCTGCGGAGTAAATACCACGCCCCCGCGCCAAAAATGCGCGCGGGGGCGGTCCGCCTTATTGACCTGTGAACCCTGCCCGTGGCTTATGGTGCGTGATGGCAGAGAGCAGCACAGCGAAAAAGCGTCCGGCGAAAAAGCCGGCCCCCAAGAAGAAACCTGCGCAGAAAACCGAAAAACCGGGCATGATTGTGCGGTTTCGCCGGTTTGTCCGGCGGGTACTTTTCTGGGGTATTCTGACCGTGTTTGGCATCGCCCTGCTTTGGACCCTGCTTTATGCGGTCATCAATCCGCCAACGACCCCCTACATGCGCGCAGAGGCGCACCGTCTTGTCAGTATCGAACATGAGTGGGTCCCGATGGAGCAGATCGCCCCCGTCATGGCCCGCGCGGTTGTCGCCGCAGAGGATGCGAATTTCTGTCTGCACTGGGGGCTTGATGTGAATGCCATTCGTGATGCGGTGGATCGCGGGCGGGGCGGGGCCTCGACCATATCGCAGCAGGTGGTGAAGAACGTCTTCCTGTGGCATGGTCGCAGCTGGCTGCGCAAATCCATCGAAGCTGTGTGGACCCCGTTGACCGAAGCGATCTGGTCGAAACGGCGCATTGTCGAGATTTACCTGAATGTCGCCGAATTTGATGAAGGCGTGTTTGGTGTGCAGGCCGCGGCGCGGCATTATTTCGGCGTCGATGCCGCCGATCTGACACCCACGCAGGCGGCGCGGCTGGCGGCGATCCTGCCCTCGCCCAAGAACCGGTCTGCCAGCAACCCCAGTTCGTTTACGCGCGATCGGGCGGCATCTATCCTGAGCGGGGCGGCGACGATTGCTGCTGACGGGCGGGCGGCTTGTTTTGAAAGCTGACGGGCCATTGATCCGCGCAGCCCGTTGCGGCATTGAAGGAGTCATCCATGAATGAGCGTCCGATGAACACCCTGTATCATTACCCCCTGTCCCCGTTTTCCCGCAAAGTCCGTCTGTCATTGGGCGAAAAGAAGATCGAAGTTGCTTTGGTCGAAGAACGCTATTGGGAGAAAGACGCAGAGTTTCTGCGCCGCAATCCCGCAGGCAAGGTGCCTGTCCTGAAAATGGGCGGTCTGACGATGTCCGACAGCACCGCGATTTGCGAATATATCGAAGAGGCGCATCCGACGCCTGCGCTATTGCCCCAATCCCCGCAGGCCCGTTATGAGGCGCGCCGTCTGGTGGGCTGGTTCGATGACAAGTTCTACCACGAGGTCACTGCAAAGCTGACCGGTGAGCGGGTCTATCGCAAGGTCATGGGTACGGGTTACCCCGACAGTACCAACGTCAAGGCGGGGGCCCGCGCGATCAAATACCATCTGGATTATATGGCGGGCCTGCTTGAGGCGCGCCGCTGGCTGGCGGGAAATGAAATGACGCTGGCCGATTTTGCGGCTGCTGCGCAATTGTCTTGTCTGGATTATACCAGCGACGTGGACTGGAACCGGCATGAAGTGTTGAAAGACTGGTATGCCAAGATCAAGTCACGTCCGGCCTTCCGGTCTATTCTGGCCGATGAGGTGCCCGGGTTCCAACCTGCTGCGCATTAT
>JBFEQR010000131.1:0-6500 GCA_041549425.1 Yoonia sp.
AATCAACAAGGGCGGCGTTGCGAACAGGCTGCATGAATCGCAGCCTATCGGTTCGGTCGCCAGCCTTCTTAGCGAACCCATCCTCTTCGAAGATGGTCGAAGGTTCGGGTAAGTCACGCTGTTCATAGCCAATTACAAAGGGGGTGGCATTGATGAGCACGCCAAGAAGTCTGTCCGGGTATTTGGCCGCAAGCCCCCGAACGAGGTGTCCGCCAGCCGACATTCCAGCAACCGCAAATCGTTGTCCGGGAGCGACAGCGTCAATGAACCTCGTCACGTGGTCCAGAATTGCGTCGAACGTCATCGGCCTTGGCAGGGTCGGAGTGCGCCCGTGGGCGGGCAGGTCGGGGTATACCCGATGCCATCCGGCGCGGTCTAGGAACGCAGGCTCCATTTCGTCCATCATATGTCGATGGTCAAGATAACCGCCGTGAAGCATGAGGATCGGCCACCCCGAACCGCGTTCCTCGAAGTTGACGTCAATCCCATCTACTTGGATCAGCATCTGTCCTCTCCATATGTTACCTGAAGGTGAGATCATGATCGAACGTGTCACGATTGTCACCTGCTCTGCCAGACAGAGGCGCGACTTGAACGGCTACCTCATGCAAGCTGCTGCGCTGCAATGAATGACAGCTTTTTGTCCCGCAGTGCAGACCTTGATACTGACCGCCGCGAACGGCAGCATTTGCGCCCAGAGTGCCTGATGCTGCGCGATGAACAAATGTCCGCGATGCCGTCTTCCTGAGAACCACGGTGCAGCGTTTTTGCTGCGCATCAAGCCATGAAAACAGTCAAGTTCGCGCCTGACGGGCTCTCAAAAAACGCGACGCAGCTTTCGACGAAGGTCTGAACCAGTTTTCGTTTTGGCCCTGGTGCAAAACCCAGTGAGAGTGTGACGCCGCTGTTGCTGTCCCGGATCGGTAGGCAGCGTATGTCTTGTCCTGCGTAAGTCGGCAGGTCCCGTGGTTTCATGTTCAACAGGGAAATCCCGATTTTCGAGGCGACGAGTGACCGGACCATTTCAGTTGAATTGGCGGTTGCCACGATACGCAGGTCTCCGCCGTTCTGTTCGAGCAGATCCAGGTAATACCCACGTGCAGCCGGTCGATCCAACAGTATCAGCGGTTCGGCCACGATTTCCGAAACGCTGACCGTCTCATTCTGGGCAAGCGCATGGTCCGTGGGACACAAGCAATAGGTGGGAGCATGGATAAGCGGTTGCGTCTCGATTTGCGGATTAGGCAGTTCTTCGACAAACAGGATCACATCGAATTGCCCATCCATTAAACCAGTCTGGACAGAGTTGTTGTCGCCTTCGGTCAGCGTCAACGTCACGCCGGGATTGGCCTCCAGTATCTGCGCGGCAAGCATCGGTAGAAACGCCGGAGCAATCGGCGCGTTGTATCCAATGCTCAGATTGCCTGAGAGGTTCGATTGAAGATCGGAAATGCTCGTGAGCAATCCTTCGTAGCGTTCCAGCAGATCATCGATACGCCGTCCGACATCGCGGCCTGCGGCGGTCGGAAAGATGCCCTTCGCCCGGGCGCGCGTGACAAGCGCCATACCGAATGCGGCTTCGGCCTGATCCAATGCAGCCGCGATAGCAGATGGTGTGACGTGTGTGGCCTCAGCCGCGCCCGTGATGCTGCCATGTTTCAAGGCCGCCTGTACGTAGCGCATGGCGCGCAGAGAAAGTGTCACGCTTAAACCTCATATTTTCGGAGGTAATACCAAATATAAAAAGAATTTTCAAAGGATAGTGGGTCTGTCAAGGTGATAGCGGCAACAGATCAAGGAGTGCCACATGAAGTCCAGGACCAAAGTCGTCGTCATCGGTGGCGGCATAGCGGGCTGCTCGACCCTGTATCACCTCACGCAGGAGGGATGGTCCGACGTGGTCTTGGTCGAACGGAATGAACTGACGTCCGGCACCACATGGCATTCGGCGGCACAGGTCACGAATTTCGGCATGTCGCAGACGATGGTGGGCCTCAAGTCCCACTCAATCGCCCTTTACAAGAAGCTTCGGGACGATCCGGAGTATCCAGTCGGCTATCATCACGGCGATGGCGGCATTCGCCTGGCCAACACCGAAGAGCAAATGCAGGGCTATCGCCACTTCGCGTCGATGGCGCGGGGCATGGGCGTGGAATACGAGGTGATCGACGCCGAAGAATGCGCGCGCCGCCATCCGCTCATTTCCACCGAAAACCTCCTCGGTGGACTTTGGGATGGCGAGGACGGTGATATCGATCCAGCCCAGCTCTGCCAAGCGCTTGCCTTTCATGCCCGCAAGGCCGGGGCAGAGGTCTATCGCAACACCCCCGTAACCGGGCTGACCCAGCACAAGGACGATACATGGACCATACACACGGAGCACGGTGATATCGATTGTGACATCGTGGTCAATGCGGGCGGCTACCGCGTGAACGAGATCGGGGCGATGATGGGCGTGCAGCATCCCGTCGCGTCGATGGAACACCAGTATTTCGTAACCGAGGACATTCCCGCCATCGCAGAGGCCGGGCACCGCATGCCTCTCCTGCGCTGCCCAATATCCGACTACTACTCCCGTCAGGAAAAGGGCGGTCTTCTGGTCGGATTCTACGAACAGGACTGCAAGACATGGGGTATGGACGGGATCAGCCCGAGCTTTTCGAACGACCTGTGCCCTGATGATCTGGACCGCGTGATGGACGTTCTTGAGGGCGCTTTCGAACGGATGCCCGCCCTGGCGGAGGTCGGGATCAAACGGGTCGTGAACGGCCCGATCACCTACACGATAGACGGTGCGCCTCTGGTCGGCCCAATTCCGGGAAAATGCAACGCATACTGCATCATCGGTCTGCGCGCGGGGCTGGGCGAAGGGGGCGGTCATGGCTGGCTTCTGGCGCAGCAGATCGTGCATGGCGAGGCGTGCTACGATACCTGGGTGATCGACCCGCGCCGGTTCACCGCGCATGCGACGGTCGAATTGACCGCCCTGAAGGCAATCGAGGATTACCAGAACGAATTCCGATTTCATTTCCCGCACGAACACCGCCCCGCCGGACGGAATGCCAAGACAACGCCCCTGACGCCTGTATTGGCAGCCGAAGGTGCGGAATTTACCGTCGTGAACGGGTGGGAGCGTGTGGATTACATCAAGCCGTCGCCCGACTTCCACCCGTCGCTCAGCTTTGATTTCGACGAAGCTTTCGAGGTCGTCGCCGCGGAGGTTGCCAATGTCGCGGCGAACGTAGGTTTGGCGGAGGTCAACGGCTTCAACCGCATCGAAATCACCGGAAAGGACCGTCACGCTTTTCTGGACCGCATGATCTGCGGGATCGTGACCAAGCGCGATGGCCGCGTTGGGCTGGGGTATCTGCTAAATCACCATGGCTGCGTCAAGGCAGAGGCGACCGTGGCCAATCTGCCTGCCTCGGATCGCGGACCAGATCGGGTCTGGTACGGATCGGCCGCCACCTCGGAATACCACGACATGGATTGGCTGACCGCACACCTGGATCCGGGGAAAGATGTGCAGCTTCGCAGCCTGACCAATGATCACACAATACTGGTCTTGGCGGGGCCGAAGGCGCGTGCCGTCCTCTCCGAGTGCGCGCGCGGCGACTGGTCTGCAGTGGCATTCCCGTGGCTGTCAGTCCGCGAATGCTGCATCGGGTTCGCACCCGCCGTGGTGATGGGCGTCAGCTTTTCGGGGGAATTGGCATATGAAATCCACGTGCCAAACGCATCGCTCTATGCAGCCTATCTTGCTCTGCGCGAGGCCGGGCGGGCGCATGGCCTAAAACTCTTCGGCGCGCGTGCCATCGACTCGATGCGAATGGAGAAAGGGTTTTTGCACTGGAAAGCCGACCTGATTACCGAATTCGACCCGTTCGAGACGGGCCTTTCGCGGTTCGTTAAACTGGACAAGCAGGATTTCATCGGTAAAGCGGCACTCCTGAAACGGCAGGCTGCTGGACCGCAAGGCAAGCTGGTCACGCTAAAGATCGATACTAGCCACGCACCGGCACACCCGGGCGCATCACTCATGCAAGGCAACACAGTGGTTGGCACCATCACGTCCGGAGACTACGGCCACCGTGTCGGAATGAACCTTGCTTATGCCTTTGTGAAACCTGATTTTGCCGCTGTCGGATCAACGCTGCACCTTGACCTGTGCGGCGAAAATATAGCTGCGCGTGTGATTGATCCCTCACCTTATGATCCCAGGCTCGAACGCATGCGGACTTGAAAAGTCCCTCTCAGACCGTCCAAAGCAGCCGTTGACGCAGCCGCAGCGAAAGTTCACTTTCCCCGCACTGCGGACGTCGATGCATCCTGCAGCTAAGGTCCGCTTCGAGCCCATTTCAGACGTTAGAGAAACTGCAGAAATTTTTTGACGAGGGGCATTGGCCGAGGTCTTGCATTCACGAAGTAGTGATTTTGATCAAAAAGTGTGCTATCTTCACGTAGGGTAAGCTGCTTTGCCCGGTCCATATGAGAGGAAATGCTCGATGTTCAGATGCTCACATTAACTGCTATCTGCAGCCTTCATATTCACTTCTACTGTAGCCGTCCAAGCCGACGGTATTCCCGAAAACAAACAGACCCAGCTGGGTCTTTACGTCACCGCGGCCGAGGCCGAAAGCATGCTCTCCAACGAGGATGTTCTCTTCGTGGATATTCGCAGTCGCGCCGAAGTCGCCTTCCTTGGGCTGCCAACAAGGGTCGACGTCCATATGCCTTATATGGTGATGCCAATGATGGCGTATTTTAACGAAGACAAGGGCGTCTATGACCTTGAGATTAACCCAGACTTTCCAAATGATTTTAAGAGCTACGCGGACGAGCATGGGGTTTCTTCTGATACGCCGATTATCCTGATGTGCCGATCCGGATCCCGCAGTGCGCGTGCAGCCGACTTGCTTGCCAACATGGGATACACCCAAGTCTACTCGCTCGTTGACGGTTACGAGGGTGACAAGGCCAAGGATGGCCCAGATCAAGGGCAGCGGCTTGTGAACGGTTGGCGCAATGCCGGTCTGGGTTGGTCTTATACAGAAACGCCAAATCAGGTCTATCCTGCCGATCGTTTCTAGGAGATCCGTCACTTGGCCTTCTTGTGGGCTAAATGACGGTTTTCACTGTTGTGGACGTTTTTAAAAGCAAGCACGTCAAAGGTAGGATGTAGCTTGAACTTCTTTGGTATCATACGAACCGCTCTAATGCGGCCTACGAAAACAATATATCCACCAACGAGCGGTCCCATCGCGGCATTGCTATTGTTCAAGTGAGAGTCAAATGCGTGACCACGCCTACTATTTGAACCAAATTTGTCTCGGAACGCGCCTACGTGACGTGCGCCGCCGTCGGAATGTGACACAGGCAACGTTGGCGAAGGCGCTAGGGTTCGCACATCCGTCTACTATATCGAGCATCGAGAAAGGGCGCCGTCCTGTTAGCGACGATGAACTGAAATGTATTGCTCAAGTACTCAAATGCAGCAAAGCTTCTTTGTTGAAAGCTTACGCCCAAACCTGAAGAGGTGACGCAGTCTCGCAGCTCAAACGGAGCCTTCGACCGCATAGCACTCGTTGGTGGCGCGTGCGATGAACGGCAGCGGTTTGGTCACAGCCGTCCTTCGCAACTATGAAAGCAGACGTTTTTGCTGTAGGCTCTCACGCAAAATTCAGGGGGATGCTTTGATGGATTATTATGATCTTGGAAGATACTCGCGCCCGGTTTCGACCGCTTCCGACGATGCTCAACTATGGTTTGACCGAGGATTGGCCTGGACCTACGCATACAATCACGAAGAGGCAATCGTGTGTTTCCAGAAGGCACTAGCCGCGGACCCACGTTGCGCTATGGCCCACTGGGGCATAGCGTATTGTGTCGGCCCAAACTACAACAAGCCGTGGGAAGCCTTTGAGGAAGAGGAGAAACCCGACTGCATCGCACTGGCGCGGGCCTCTATCAATGCAGCCACGGCATTGTTGGACAAAGTAACTCCGGTCGAGCGGGCGCTAATCAAAGCGGTCCCAGCACGCTATCCCACAACATCGGAGATCGACGACTTCAGTCCATGGAACGACGCATTCGCCGACGCGATGCGCAAAGTCTATGCCAACCACAGCCACGATCTAGACGTCTGCGCACTCTTTGCAGAGGCGATCATGAACCGGACCCCTTGGCAGCTTTGGGACCTGCCTACTGGAAAACCCGCCGAGGGCGCAAACACGCTTGAAGCAATCGACGTTCTGGATCGGGCGTTTGACACCTTGCCCGGCGCTTGGGAACACGCGGGGCTTCTACACATGTATATCCACCTCATGGAAATGTCACCGCACCCCGAACGGGCGTTGCGCCAAGGCGATGCCCTAAGCACATTGATCCCCGACGCCGGACATCTGCTTCATATGCCGACGCACGTCGACGTTCTGTGCGGTGATTACATGAATGTCGTGTCGCGCAACAACTCGGCAATTGTCGCGGACCGCAAGTTCCTG
>JBFEQR010000132.1:0-6484 GCA_041549425.1 Yoonia sp.
CAAGCTGGTGCAGGCCCTGAAAGATGCCGGTGCAGATGATATCATCGTGATCTGTGGCGGTGTGATCCCGCAGCAGGATTATCAGTTCCTGTATGACAACGGCGTCAAAGCGATCTTTGGACCGGGGACCAATATTCCCAAAGCTGCACAGGATATTCTGGAACTGATCCGCGCCGCGCGCGGGTAGGGCTCAAATTTCTGAAAATTTGAGTGCGCCAAACACGGGTTTTTGCGATGCATATCATCCTCGACCATCTTGCTGTTGCCTGCACGTCTCTGGATGAGGGGACCGCTTGGGTTGAAGAGCGTCTTGGCGTGACGCTGCAACAGGGCGGGCAACATGCCCGCTATGGCACGCACAACAGGCTGCTTGGTCTGGCGGGGGGGATCTATCTGGAAGTGATCGCGCCTGATCCCGATGCGGTGCCGCAGGCGGCGCACCGGTGGTTCGGCCTTGATGATTTCGCAGGCCCGCCACGTCTGGCCAACTGGATTTGTCAGGTTGATGATATCGCCCAGGCCCCGACCGTGGCCGGTCCACCGCGCGCGTTGCAGCGTGGTGCCCTGTCGTGGCAAATCACGGTGCCTGATGACGGCAGTCTGCCTTATGGCGGGGGCTTTCCGACGTTGATCCAATGGCGGCGCGGGGTCACGCATCCGGCCGCAAGCCTGCCACCCAGCGGTTGCGGATTGCGCCAGTTGCAGATTGCACATCCCGACGCAAAAGCGATCGGGCGAATGATTGCCTTTGATGATCCCCGCATTGTCCTGACCACAGGTCCCTTCGCCATGCAGGCCAGCTTTGACACACCCCACGGGGTGCGCACCCTATGACCATTCGCCAAGCCACGCCCGACGACGCGCCGCGGATTGCGGATATCTGGAACCACGCGATCCGCGAAACGACGATCACGTTCAATCCGGTTGAAAAGACAACGGATGAGGTCGTCGCCCTGACCGCGCAGGACTGCCTTGTCTGGGAAGAGCAGGGGCAGGTCATGGGTTTTTCACGGTATTTCCCCTTTCGCGGCGGCGAGGGCTACCGGTTCACCGTTGAACACACGATCATGCTGCACGCTGACGGGCATGGCAAAGGGGGCGGGCGTGCCTTGATGGCGGCGCTTTGCGCCCACGCCAAAGCGGCTGGAAAGCACACGATGTTCGCCGGTTGCAGCGCCGAAAATTCCGGTGCCGTGCAGTTCCATGCGCGCCTTGGCTTTCAAAAGGTTGCAACGCTGCCCGAAGTGGGGTTCAAATTCGGGCGCTGGATTGATCTGGTCTTGATGCAAAAAACCCTTTGAAAGGGGCCTATTCATGTCAATTTGGACGCGTATCGGCGAAGCCCTTGCAGCCCTTGCCAAAGGCGAGGGGCTGTCGGAGGTGTTTGAAAAGCTGCGCGCGTCACCTGACCGCTCGGTCGGGTTTACCATTGCCGTGATCGCGCTGGGGGCCAAAATGGCCAAAGCCGACGGGCAGGTGACCAAGGACGAAGTCGTGGCCTTCCGTGAGGTCTTTCTGATCCCCCGCGAGGAAGAGGCGAACGCGGCCCGCGTCTTTAATCTGGCCCGTCAGGATGTCGCCGGATTTGACCTTTATGCCAAACGCATCAAGGCGATGTATGATGCTGACGACCGGCCTTTGTGCGATCTTCTGGAAGGGTTGTTTCACATCGCGGTCGCCGACGGGGTCTATCACCCCAAAGAGGACGATTTCCTGCACGAGGTCGCGCGGATTTTCGGTTTCGACGAACGGCGCTTTCGCAGCATTCGCGCGCAATTCGTCGACGCGGCAGAGCGTGACCCCTACGACGTGCTGGGCGTTGATGCCGGTGCGTCGATGGATCAGATCCGTGCCGCGTGGCGCCAACTTGTCCGCGAAACGCACCCAGACCAGATGCTTGCCCGCGGTGTGCCCGAAGAAGCCGTCAAACTGGCCGAAAGGCGTCTGGTTGCCATCAACCGCGCTTGGGAAGAAATTCAGGGCAAAGCGGCGTGAGGATCGCCACCTATAATGTCGAATGGTTCAACAGCCTGTTCGACGACGACGGCCAACTCATCGACGACGGCAGCTGGTCATCACGCTGGGACGTCACAAAAGCAGAGCAGATTGCAGGCCTTGGCTTTGTGTTTGGCGCGATGGACGCGGATGCGGTCATGATCATCGAAGCACCCGACACCAGCCCCTCCCGCAATACCAAGATTGCGCTGGAAAATTTTGCCGCGCATTTCGGCCTGCGCGCGCGCACCGCACTGATCGGTTTCAGCAATGACACGCGGCAGGAAATTGCCATGCTCTATGATCCCGATGCGATCACCGCCACCCATGATCCGCAAAGCGATCCGATGGTGCCGTCATTCCAGACCCAGTTCCGCATGGACGTCGATATCGACGCTCATCCTGATCCGATCCGCTGGTCCAAACCGCCATTGGAGGTGGCCGCCACAACCCCAAGCGGCCCCCTGCGCCTGATCGGTGTGCATGCGAAATCCAAAGCCCCCCACGGTGCGCGCAATAGCGCCGAGGCAACCCGTCTTGCGATCCAGAACCGGCGCAAGCAACTGGCCCAATGCATCTGGCTGCGCCAGAGGATCGACGCACATCTTGCCGCGGGCGAGGATCTGATCGTGTTGGGCGATTTCAACGATGGTCCGGGGCTTGATGAATACGAAAAGCTGTTCGGCCGTTCCGGCGTCGAGATCGTGCTGGGTGAAAACGGGCAAAAGCGCCTGTTTGATCCGCACGCGCGCATGGCGCTGGGCCGTCGGGTGGGTGCCATGCCCGTCACCGCCCGTTTCAAACGCAAGGGAGAAGCCTATTTGCAGGCGCTTCTGGATTACATCATGGTTTCGCCCAGCCTGTTGAGCCGCGACCCGCACTGGCAGATATGGCATCCCTTCGACCACCCCGACTGCTATGCCGATGCCACGATGCGCGAGGCGCTTCTGGCCGCGTCCGATCACTTTCCGGTTATTCTGGATATCGACTTGTGATTTGAAAACGCGCAGCGGCTTTCTTATGTTGGTTTCATGAAACAGATCGCTGCACTGACACTCGCACTGGGTTTGGTCGTCACCCCCGCCATGGCCGAAGACCATGTCGCGCCTGAGACCGAGGATGGGTTCAATCTGATGGAGGAGGGTGCGCGCATGCTGATGCGCGGGCTGATGGCCGAAATGGAACCTGCGATCAAAGACCTGCGCGAAGGGTTGGAAGAGATGGGACCGGCCTTTGCCGAATTTGCCCGTTCTGTCGGTCCCGCGCTTGCCGAGCTGTTCAATCAGGTCGACGATTTCCGCAATTATGAGGCACCGGAGTTCCTGCCCAACGGTGATATCATCATACGCAGATCACCCGATGCCCCCGTTTGGCAACCCGATCCCGACACCGGCGAGATCGAGCTGTAGGGCTGCCCTTTTGAGCCGCAGAATTGGCCTGCAACACATCCAACTGACATCTTGATCACAGATGCAAGGTCGCTGTCCGGCAGGCCTGAAGGCGTGATTGCCGCGCCCCAATCAGGTGTATTTTGCCATAAACGTTCCTTGCAGCGGGTCGATCTGCTATAGATCGACGATGCTGAAGTTTGATGAAGCAACGATGAGGCTGCTTGATATTGCCTACACGGGAGGCGACGTCACTCGACGGCGGCGGATGGCGTTTGATGCGCTCCACCTTGTTGATGGCGACAACGTTGTCGATATCGGATGTGGCAACGGATTGCTGACCCAAGAAATCGCCCGTGCCGTCGGCGCAACAGGGCGTGTTGTCGGGGTTGATCCCAGCGAAGACATGCGCGCGCCTGCGCGGGCGCGATGTGACGCTTTTCCATCAGTTCAAATCGCGGATGGTTTGGCCGACGCATTGCCATTGGAGGATAACGCTGTCGACAAAGCGGTCGCGGTGCAGGTGCTTGAATATCTTCCGGATATTCCGGCGGCCATCCAAGAGGCGCATCGCGTCTTGCGCACTGGCGGTCGGTTCGTTGCGGTCGACACCGGTTGCAGGACACTCGACTGGTTTTCAGAGCACGAAGACCGCATGCGCCGCGTCCTGAAAGCATGGGACCACCATTACACCGAGCCCCGTGTCGCCGCACTTTGGCCCGACTTGACGCGTCAGGCAGGGTTCGCCGCGATCGAGGTCGCACCGTTTACATTTTGCGATGTGACTTTGCGTCCTGACGGGATTGCTTTCATGTTGATGCACCTGATGTCACGCTATGCGACCGAGAACGGCCACATGAGCGCGCCAGAGGCACAGGCGTGGTTTGACGAGCAAGTGGACCTCGCGGAACGCGGGCGCTTTTTCTTTTCGCTCACTTATTATCGGATGAGTGCGGTCAAGTTGTAGCGTCCGGGTGGCGCCACGCCGTTTATTTGTCGAACTTCACCGTTCCAGTGGCCCCCATGGCGTTTGCCAATGCGGCAAAGCGTGCTTCGGCGACTTCACCAAACAACGGGCGCGCCTGTTGTTTCAGTCGCAGCGTCAATTCGCGTGATTTGGGCTTCCATTTCAAGGTGCCGGGTTCTTCGTCTGCTGTCAGCCACAGCATCGCACCCAAACGCATCGCCTTGCCCAGAATTTCAGCCTCTTTGATTTGTGCTTCGTCCAGCATGGCGAACAGCGGGTCAAAGCGTGAATTGGCGGTCTTGCTGGTATAACGGTTCATCAGGGCCAGCCCTAACAGGACCCGTTCATAATGCTTCAGACCGCCCAGATTGGCGCGGGTGGCGTTGTCGAATGTCACCTCGGCGCGGTAATCGGGATGGGCGCGCCAGCTAACGTCATGCAGCAGGCAGGCGGCCTTGATGATCCGTTTACGTTGCCAGTTCGCGCGCGGAAACAGCGGCTTTACGAAATCATAAAGCACACGGCCGAAACCGGGCAAACGTGCATCCTTGGCCTCGACGAAACGGCAGGCCTCGATCAGCGGGTCGCGTTCGCGCAATTCGCGGGGCATCTGTTCGTAAAGCATCCCCTCGCGGATGCCGTAAGAGGACACGGCGACGTCTTTTGGTTTGAATGTGCGGATCAGTTCCTTCAGCACGATGGTGGCCAATGGCACCAGCGACATGCGGCTTTCCGAGATGTTGCATCGGCCGCGCAGCTCTTGCAGGTCGCTTTTGCGGATGTATTCGGCTGTTTTGCTGATTTGTCGCGCGGTCATCCGGTATTCGTGCAGCACGGTCAGGGGATAGTTGCGCCTTTCCATGTCCACCCGCGCGATGGCCCGCCATGATCCGCCGACCAGAAACAGGCGCATGCCGGTTTCGTTGCCCATTTCATTGTGCAATTCGGCCATTGTTTCGCGCACGTAAGCCTTGACCGCCTTGCGCCCGCCTTTGATTTCGCGCAGTTTCAGTGGCCCCAGCGCCGAGGTCACACGCTGCCCCACACGCCCGTCCGCCAGATCGGCCAACTCCATTGATGAACCGCCGATATCGCAGACAAGCCCGTAACTGCCCGGCCAGCCCAGCAGGACCCCTTGGGCGGACAGCCGCGCCTCTTCCTTGCCGTCGATGATCCAGAGCTTGATACCGGTTTCGCGCAAGACCTCTTCGCGGAAATCGGCCCCGTCGGATGCCTCGCGCACGGCGGCTGTTGCGACGGCGGTCAGGGCAGGGATGCCCATGCCTTCGGCCAATGCTGCAAAGCGGCGGATCGCCGAGATGGCCCGCACGCGCCCTTCAGGGTTCAGGTGGCCGGTCTTGGACAGGCCCGCGCCCAAGGCACACATGATTTTTTCATTGTAGAAATACGCAGGCGACCGCGCCGCACCATCAAAGACCACCAAACGGACCGAGTTCGACCCGACATCGATCACGCCGACACGCGAAAGCCCTTTGGCGGCGGCATCTTCAAACAAGGGCCGCCCGAATGGCCCCCAGTCAATGGCGTCCGCGTCTTGCGTCTGTGTCATGAACTTCCCCGACTTCGTCCCCGCAGGAAGGTATCAATCAATCGTCGTCATGCGTCAACTGCGGCACATCGGACGCGCCTGCCGAACCGCGTCCGGACAGCGACGGATTTTCCATGAAAAAGCGGTGGCAACTAAAGGCGAATGTGCCTTCGGGGATGGTGGCGCGGGTAAAGCTGCCGTCGGCGGCCATGACCCAGCTTTGCGCCACATCGGCCATATTGGCGGCCATGATCTGACTGACAATCTGCGCTTTGACGGTGGCATTCTTGATCTCGACCAGCGTTTCCACGCGGCGGTTGAGGTTGCGGCTCATCCAGTCGGCGGAACTGATGAACACGCGCGCCTTCTTGGAGGGCAGGCCGTGGCCGTTGCCGAAACAGACGATCCGAGAATGTTCCAGAAAGCGCCCGACGATGGATTTCACGCGGATATTTTCAGAAAGCCCTTTGACGCCGGGCCGCAAACCGCAGATGCCGCGCACGACGAGGCTGATTTTCACCCCCGCCTGACTGGCGTCATAAAGCGCGTCGATCACGTCGCGTTCAATCAGGGAATTCATCTTGG
>JBFEQR010000133.1:0-6472 GCA_041549425.1 Yoonia sp.
GACGGATCGTTCGTTTACGTGCCGCCGGGTGTGCGCTGCCCGATGGAGCTGTCGACCTATTTCCGCATCAATGCTGAAAACACCGGCCAGTTCGAACGCACGCTGATCATCGCCGACAAGGGGTCTTATGTGTCCTACCTTGAGGGCTGTACCGCGCCGCAGCGCGACGAATCGCAACTGCATGCCGCGGTGGTCGAGATCATCATCGAAGAAGACGCCGAGGTGAAGTATTCAACCGTTCAGAACTGGTATCCCGGGGACGAGAATGGCGTCGGTGGTATCTATAACTTTGTGACCAAGCGGGCTGATTGCCGTGGCGCGCGCTCCAAGGTGATGTGGACGCAGGTTGAAACCGGCTCTGCTGTCACATGGAAATACCCAAGCTGCATTCTGCGCGGTGATGACAGTCAGGGTGAGTTCTATTCGATCGCCATCGCCAACAACATGCAGCAGGCCGATACCGGTACGAAAATGGTGCATCTGGGCAAGAATACCAAGTCGCGCATCGTGTCCAAGGGTATCAGCGCGGGCCATGCGCAAAACACCTATCGCGGGTTGGTGTCCATGCACCCCAAAGCCAAGGAATCGCGGAACTATACGCAATGCGACAGCTTGCTGATCGGTGACAAATGCGGTGCACATACGGTGCCTTACATCGAGGTGCGCAACAATTCTTCCCGTGTCGAACACGAGGCGACGACATCAAAGGTGGACGACGACCAGTTGTTCTATTGCCGCTCGCGCGGGATGGACGAGGAAGAGGCCGTGGCCTTGGTCGTCAACGGATTCTGCAAAGAGGTGTTGCAGGCTCTGCCGATGGAATTTGCCATGGAAGCACAGGCGCTGGTCGCGATTTCGCTTGAAGGGTCCGTGGGCTAACCATGTCCGCGCAGGCCAGACATATGCGTCGCGAGAGCGTCACGCTGCGG
Source organism: Yoonia sp. (assembly GCA_041549425.1). Taxonomy (GTDB): domain Bacteria; phylum Pseudomonadota; class Alphaproteobacteria; order Rhodobacterales; family Rhodobacteraceae; genus Yoonia. Next base: position 930 of record JBFEQR010000133.1, read on the forward strand.
TCAACTTGTTGCCTAGATTGCCTGTATGCTGTGCAGCAACTGGGTAGCGACGGGATGCAGGGCCATGGCCGCACAAAAGCAGGACATCAACGACTTCAACAGGCGGATCAAAGAGATCAGCAATCCGCGCAACAAGTCGTATTACGATCGCGACCTTGGCATGGATGTGCCCAAGCGCGTACAGCGTCCCAAAAAGGTCGCCAATCGCGAGGACGAAACGTTCTTCGGGCCGATGTTCGTCTCCATGATCTTTGGCGCGCTGGGGTTGATGTTTGCCCAAGCCGTGCGCGTCCGCTATTTCGGACTGTCCGTGCCGGAGAGCACCGCGCTGGTCATCGAATTGTTTTTGGCTTTCTGGGCCATTCTGCTGCTGACCGCGCTGACAAACAAACGCACAATCGGCGAGCGGCTGTCGCAAATTGCGGGCGTCGCGCTGATGATGACAGCGGGGCACAATCTGATTTTGCGCTGGCCCGACCAGTTGGCCTATGTCTACACCCCCGAATACGTGCAAGAGATTCAGGCAACTACAACCCTGCCGTCGGTCATCTATCGCGGAACCGTCTACGATCTCTGATCATATCTGATTTTCACGGCAATGCCGCCGCCGGACCTGTCCGCGCGGGGGCTTTTGGCGTGTCCAACCCATATCCATCCTGAGGAGAATACCATGCTCGAGATTAAAGGCCTGAAGGTCAAACTGGAAGAAGAAGACAAGCAGATCCTGAAGGGTGTTGATCTGAAGATTGAACCCGGCATGGTGCATGCGATCATGGGGCCGAACGGGTCGGGCAAATCGACCCTGTCTTATGTTCTGTCCGGCAAGGACGGCTATGAAGTCACGGGTGGGTCTGCTGCGCTGGAAGGTGCCGACCTGCTGGATATGGAACCCGAAGAGCGTGCGGCGGCTGGCCTGTTTCTGGCCTTTCAATACCCTGTTGAAATCCCCGGCGTGGGCAACATGACCTTCCTGCGCACAGCGGTGAACGCTCAGCGCAAAGCCAACGGTCAGGAAGAACTGAGCGCGGGTGACTTCCTCAAAGAGGTGCGTGAAAAGGCCAAGAGCCTGAAAATCGACGCGGAAATGCTCAAGCGTCCGGTCAACGTCGGTTTCTCTGGCGGTGAGAAAAAGCGCAATGAAATCCTGCAGATGGCCATGCTGGAACCCAAGATGTGCATTCTGGACGAAACAGATTCCGGTCTGGACGTGGATGCAATGAAACTGGTCTCCGAAGGCGTGAACGCCCTGCGGTCCGAAGGGCGGTCGTTCCTTGTGATTACCCACTATCAGCGCCTGTTGGACCACATCAAGCCCGACGTCGTGCATATCATGGCAGATGGCCGTATCGTTAAAACCGGCGGGCCGGAGCTGGCGTTGGAAGTCGAACACAACGGTTACGCCGATATTCTGGCAGAGGTGGCCTGATGGCACTTGCTCAGCTGAAAATTGATATGACAGAGGCCCGGCTGGCCGATGTCGCTGTTCCGCAAGGGGCGGGCTGGTCGAACGCGGTGCGGTCTGATGCCTTGGCGCGTGTGCGTCAGATGGGTCTGCCGACAAAGCGGGACGAGTATTGGAAATACACCGATCCTGCGTCGCTGACAGCAGCGGATGCGGGCACGGCAGCCGTGTTCGACAATGACGAAGGCCCGCTTTTCGATGCGGTTGACCGCGTGCGGATTGTCTTTGTGGATGGTGTGTTTGACGCCGATGCCTCTGATGACCTGGCGGCAGAAGGGGTCGAGATCGAGCGCCTTGCCGATGCGATGCAGACCGATATCCATTGGGCCAAGGACGTCTACGGCGTGCTTGAGGCGCGCGGACAGCGGCCCGTTGAACGCCCCTTGGCGGCCTTGAACACCGCGCTTGCCACAGATGGCGTCGTGATCCGTGTGACCGGACAAGCGGCCAAGCCGATCAATCTGATCTATCTTCACAAGGATGAAACGTCCGACGCGATCCTGCATAATGTGGTCAAGGTCGAGGCGGGTGCAGCGGTCACGCTTCTTGAAACCGGCCCCGCAGCGGCGCGTTTTTCCAAGCAGCTTGAGGTCGAAGTTGCCGAAGGCGGCACCTTCAACCACGTGCGTGCGCAAGGTCGCGATCATGAACGTCGCGCTGTAACCCATTGTTTTGCAAGGATTGCGACGAATTCCACCTTCAAGTCCTTCACACTGACCTTCAACGGTGTTCTGACGCGCAACGAATGTGTTCTGGAAATCGTCGGTGACGATGCGGTGGCCCATGTGGCCGGTGCCTGCGTCGGTGATGGCCGTGATTTCCACCACGACGACACGGTCTTTATCACGCATGATGCGGTGAACTGCGAAAGCCGTCAGGTGTTCAAGAAGGTCCTGCGCAACGGCGCGACCGGCGTGTTCCAAGGCAAAATTCTGGTCAAGGCAGGTGCGCAAAAGACCGACGGCTACCAGATCAGCCAGTCGCTTTTGCTGGACGAGGACAGCCAGTTCCTTGCCAAGCCCGAACTGGAAATCTACGCCGATGACGTGGCCTGTTCGCATGGTTCAACCTCGGGGGCGATTGATGAAACCGCTTTGTTTTATCTCCGCTCGCGCGGGGTGCCCCATGATACGGCCCGCAACCTGTTGACCTTGTCTTTCCTTGCCGAAGCGCTGGAAGAAATCGCGGATGCGTATCTGGCCGAAGAGCTGCGCGACAGGATCGAAGCATGGTTGGACCGTCATAGCTGATGGCGGTCACCAACGACATTGTGCGCACATGGCGCAGGCCGCGGGCGGTGATCCGCGACCTGCTGGGGCAGGGGCGGCGCGAAGACCGCGCGATTGTCTATCTGATGATCAGCTGTTTTCTGATTTTCGTGGCCCAATGGCCGCGCCTGCGCCGTATGGCGGAAGGGTTTGAACCCTCGCCTTGGCCCGCGGACATGAATTTTGAAGGGATGATGACCTATACGTTCTTTTCAGCAGTCATCGTTCTGCCACTGTTCATGTATGGGGTGGCCGCCCTATCGCATCTGGTCGCCAAGCTTTTTGGTGGCAAAGGCAGTTGGTATGGTGCGCGGTTGGCGCTGTTCTGGACCTTGCTGGCCACCTCGCCGATGGCCCTGTTTTACGGGTTGGTGCGCGGGCTGATCGGGCCGGGAACCCAGGCATTGCTAGTTGGTGGTATCGGTGCTGCGGCCTTTGTGATCATATGGTTTCAAAGCTTGCGCGAAGCAGAAAGCACACAATGACGTTTGATTTCCAAAGCTGGATGCGGGCCGTTTGGGCCAGTATCATGGAGCCGTCTGTCATGGCGCAAAAGGCTCTTGACCTGAACCCGCCCCGCGAGGCGCTGTGGACGGGTTTGGCCTTGGTGGCCGTTTTGAATGTGCTGCTGCTGAGCGTTCTGCAACTTATCTCACCCGTCCCGATGGCGTTCGAGAATCAGGTTTTTGTCTTGTCGCCATTTGCCTATGTGGCGATCATTGGCGCCTTTCTGACGATGCTGGTTCTGGGGGTGCATTATGCCGGTCGCCTGATGGGGGGCGTCGGCACGCTTGCCGGTGCCTTGACCATTGTCGTCTGGTTTCAGTCGATCAGCCTGACGCTTGAGGCGATCCAGCTTGTGCTGGTGATCATCAGCCCTGCCATTGCATCGCTTTTCGGGATGTTGTCCTTGGGTGCCATGATCTGGTGTCTTGTGAACTTTATCAATGTTTTACACGGGTTTTCTAATCTTGGAAAAGCAGCTGCGGCGATTGTTCTGGCGCTGATCGGTGCGGCAGTCTGCACCGGCATTCTTCTTTCTATCTTCGGCCTTGGGCCAACGGGAGCATTGGCATGACCTTTGACGTCCAGCAAATCCGCGCTGATTTTCCGATCCTGTCACGGCAGGTGAACGACAAGCCGCTGGTGTATCTCGACAATGGGGCTTCGGCCCAGAAACCGCAGGTGGTGATTGATGCGGTGACGCGCGGCTATGGCGAAGAATATGCCAATGTCCATCGCGGCCTGCATTTTCTGTCGAACCTGTCCACCGAGCGCTATGAAGGCGTGCGCGGCATCATCGCGCGGTTTCTGAATGCGCCCTCCGAGGACGAAATCATCATCAATTCCGGCACCACCGAAGGCATCAATATGGTGGCCTACGGTTGGGCCATGCCGCGCATGCAGGCGGGTGATGAAATCGTCCTGTCCATTATGGAGCATCACGCCAATATCGTGCCGTGGCATTTCCTGCGCGAACGGCAGGGTGTTGTCATCAAATGGGTCGATGTGGATGCCAAGGGCGATCTGGACCCGCAAAAGGTCATCGATGCTATCGGCCCCAAGACCAAACTGGTGGCTGTCACCCATATGTCCAACGTGCTGGGCACGGTGGTTGATGTCAAAGCGATCACCGCAGGCGCTCATGCCAAGGGCGTGCCGGTTCTGGTCGATGGCAGTCAGGCGGCGGTGCATATGCCGGTGGATGTGGCCGACATCGGCTGTGATTTCTATGCGATCACAGGGCACAAGCTGTATGGGCCATCGGGTTCTGGCGCGATTTATGTCACCAAAGACCGCATGGCCGAGATGCGCCCCTTTATGGGCGGCGGCGATATGATCCGCGATGTGACACGCGATGCGGTCACCTGGAATGATCCGCCGATGAAGTTCGAAGCGGGCACGCCGGGTATTGTGCAGACCATCGGCTTAGGTGTCGCGCTGGAGTATATGATGGGCATTGGCATGGATCAGATTGCGGCCCATGAAAGAGGTTTGCGCGATTATGCCCGCGACCGGTTGGATGGGTTGAACTGGCTGAATGTGCAAGGGACATCCGACACCAAGGGCGCGATATTCTCGTTCACGCTCGAAGGGGCGGCGCATGCGCATGATATTTCGACTGTGCTGGACAAAAAGGGTGTTGCTGTGCGGGCCGGAACACATTGTGCGATGCCGCTGATGGAACATATGGGTGTCGGGGCCACATGCCGTGCGTCTTTTGGCATGTATAACACCACCGAAGAGGTGGATGTGTTGGTAGACGCATTGGAGCTTTGCCACGATCTTTTTGCGTAAGGTGGATCAAGATCCACCTTACATGCATTTGCCGTTGCGAGGGGCAGGGCAGGCCGCTATAGAACCCCCAAAGCACCCGTAGCTCAGCTGGATAGAGCGCTGCCCTCCGAAGGCAGAGGCCAGAGGTTCGAATCCTCTCGGGTGCGCCAAACCTATAGGTCATCACTCCCGCTGACGCGCTGTCGGTTATTCGAAGGTGGCGCATTTTTTGACTGCCCCGATTTCCGTATTGGCCGCGTAGCGACAGATGACATGCTTTGGGCAGGCAACGGCACAACCACTGCATCCAGGCTCAAGGTCCAGCGAGGGTCTCACCCATCGCATTTCAGGCACATTGCATCGCTCAGTGCTGCCGAACTGCGTGGCTCGTGTCGTCAGTCGCTCCGGCTTGCCTACAAAAAGCCGTCGGTTTGTCCAATGGCATGGGTCTTGCCAGACCGAAACCCAGCTGGACTTCATACCCTTGAGGTTTTTCAGCGGCACTCCATCACAGTGACATCAAAAAGGCCGCAGCC
>JBFEQR010000134.1:0-6471 GCA_041549425.1 Yoonia sp.
GGAAATTGCCGTTCTGACGGCTATCGTTGCAATACTGGGCTAGGGCAGAACTGCGCAATCCAGCGCGATTGCAAATGATCCCCGATCCACATGACGCCCCAGCGCGCGACTGCGCAACACGCCATCCTCAAGCCGCGTTGCCATGACTTGGGTCCAGTCGGCATTCGCGGTGATCATCTCGGGGCCATCACCGCAATCGCGGATACCGCCGCCGATATCGGTCTCGCCGATGCGGTGGTTCGTCAGACCCGACAGATCGGCCACGTGGATCAGTTCCCCGTTTCCATAACGCCAGACCCGCAGCGTCTTGGCCAGATGCGGACGGTCGATATAGGCAATCTCGATGATACCGTCGCCGTCCAAATCAGCCGCGCCAACAGGGGCAAGCCAGCGGTTCGTGCGTCCGATATGCGGTGTCGCGGCAATCTTGCCGGTGGCGTCGTAGATCGCCAGTTGCGCGCCTGCGGTGTCCAGTGTTTCGACCACCACGACCTCGGGCGCACCGTCATTGTCCAGATCAACGACGCGCGGCGCCACATCTTCGAACACGCGCGATTGCGGCAGGGTAAAGCTGCGCAGGCCGGTTTCGGTCGTGATATCCAACCGTCCCCATTCGATCGCATCACCCAGAATACCATGGGCATAGCGATCTGTGGGATCACCGTAGCGCGCAGAGACGACAGTCTCGGCACAGGCGGCGGTGGCCGTGACAGCCACCACAGCAAGAGTGCGTGCGATCAAATCTGCTTTTCCGGCATCTGCACGCGCAGACCGTCCAGATCATCAGTGACCTTCAACTGGCAGGTCAGGCGGGATTTTTTCGGATCAGGCTCATAGGCGAAGTCGAGCATGTCTTCTTCCATCGGGTCCTTGGCTGGCAGCTTTTCGACCCATGCGTCGTCGACATAGACATGGCAGGTGGAACAGGCACAGGCACCGCCGCAATCGGCCTCGATGCCGGGGATGCCATTGTCGCGCGCACCCTCCATCACGGTCAGGCCGTTGGCCACGTCCACGACGTGTTCTTTGCCGCCATGTTCCACATAGGTAATCTTTGCCATGTCTTGGTCCTTTTGAAAAACAGGTAAACTTCGCAAGGTAAGTAATGCAGGCAACCGGCCCTCGCCACCCCCAAATGCAAGTTGGCAGCTTTGTGATTGCACGACATAATCAGGAAATTGAGCCAATGCAGATTAAATGATGTTGGAGGACCGCAATGCATCACACCGGAAGCTGCCTTTGCGGGGCGGTTCACTTTACTGTTGTTGGGGATTTGCCCCAGCCCAATGCCTGTCACTGCACCGCATGCCGCAAACACTCGGGCCATTACGAAGCGTCTGTGGATGTGCCCCGCAATGCGCTGGAGATTACCGGAGAGGAGCACGTGAAATGGTTCCAGTCCTCGCCAAAAGTGCGGCGGGGGTTTTGTGGAACATGTGGTTCGACGCTGTTCTGGGACCCTGTGTTTCAGGACTGGACGGCGATTGCCATGGGGGCCTTTGACACGCCTACGGGTACCAGTCTGTCGCGGCATATCTTCGTGTCCGAAAAGGGCGACTATTATCAGATCGCCGATGGTCTTCCCCAGAACGACACATAAAAAAGGCGGCCCGCTGGCCGCCTTTTTCTTCGCAAATTCCTTTGCGTTTACTCTTCAAGCACCAGAGCCACAAAGCGTGGGTCACCGCCGCGACGGACCAGCAGCAGGATGGATTTACGCCCTGCCTCTGTCGCCGATGCGATCTGCGCTTCGAAATCCGCAACGCTTGTGATTGCTTCCTGTCCGGCCTCTGTGATGACATCGCCTTCCAGCAAACCCTTGGAGGCCGCTTCGGATTCAGGGTTGATTGCAGTGATGACCAGCCCCTCTTCCACCGTCAGCGAAAACTGGTCTGTCAGTTCCGGCGTAATCTCAGACAGGGTCAGGCCCAGAATTTCGGACGGTTCTGCTGGTTCTTCCTCGCCTGATGCAGGGAAGGCCACCGCTTCGGATGTCTCGCGACGCCCAAGCACAACGGTCAGGTCGGTCATGTCGCCGTCACGCAGAACGGCTACAGGCACCTCTTTGCCGACGGGCGAATTGCCGACGATCCGGACCAATTCACGGGTGTCTTCGATCTCGATCCCGTCAAAAGTAAGGATCACATCACCGGCAAGCATGCCCGCATTTTCAGCCGGACCTGCTGGCACGTCCGTGACCAATGCCCCGCGCGCCATGTCCAGACCTTCGATGGCATCGACCATATCGGGCGTCACATCCTGAATGCGCACACCCAGCCAACCGCGGCGTGTTTCACCGTATTCGATCAACTGGTCCACCACGTTGGTCACTACCGCAGAAGACATCGCAAAACCGATCCCGATCGAGCCGCCATTCGGTGACAGGATCGCGGTGTTCACGCCGATCACTTCGCCATCCATATTGAAAAGCGGACCGCCAGAGTTACCGCGGTTGATCGCGGCGTCGGTCTGGATGTAGTCGTCATAGGTGCCCGAGAGCGCACGGTTGCGCGCCGACACGATCCCCGCAGAAACAGAGAAACCCTGTCCCAGCGGGTTACCCATAGCCACAACCCAGTCGCCGACACGGGCGCCTTCGCCGTCGCTATCGCCGAATTCGACGAATGGCAGACCTTCCAGATCAACCTTCAGAACGGCGATGTCGGTGTTCGGGTCGGTGCCGATCAGCTCTGCCGGGACACCGGGTTCACCGCCTGGGAAGAATTCGATCAAAATCTCGTCGGCACCTTCGATCACGTGGTTATTGGTGACGATATAGCCGTCTGCAGAGATCACGAAACCCGACCCCAACGCGGACGAGCGCCGCATGTTATCGCGCGGACTACCGGGAAGATCGTCGAAGAAATCCTCAAACGGTGATCCTTCGGGAACCAGACCGCGTGGGCCTGTGCGCCCTGCGACGGTGGTGCTTGTGGTGATGTTCACGACCGCAGGGCTGATCTGTTCGGCCAGATCGGCGAATGTCGCCGGACGCTCTTGGGCGTTGGCAAATGTGACTTGCGCCAGCACCATCGCAAAGGCGACAGCCAAAGTGGTGATGAACGCCATCAACATGCGGCCTGCGCGCTGCTGGTTTTGCTGAATTGCGATTGCCTTGGACTTCACGGGGCAAATCTCCTGTGCTTGAAGGGTAGCGCGAAAGAGCGCCTTTGAACTCTTGCTCATGTTCTATGTAGGGCGCAACCGGCGCAACGCAAACTTCATGCACGAAACCTCAAAGGGATGTGAAGATTTACGGAATTCCTGCAATAATCACAAAAAAGGGCCAGCCCTGCGGCCAGCCCTTTTCATGCAAACGTCAAGCGGTCTTGCGACCTTATTCGCTACTACGCCCCTGATCGGATTTCAGGAAGTCGAAGAACTCGTTGTCGGGCGACAGAACCATGGTGGAATTGCCCGGCTGCAAAGCCCGCGCATAGGCCGTCATGGAGCGATAGAATTCAAAGAACTCGGGATCGCGACCAAAGGCCTCTGCAAAGATTTCGTTTCTTTGCGCGTCGGCCTCACCCTGAATGATCTGACCTTCACGCTGCGCCTCTGAGACAAGCTCGATCACGGTACGATCGGCACCCGCACGAATACGCTGTGCGGCCTCGTTACCACGGGCGCGTTCGTCTGCGGCTTCGCGGTCACGTTCTGCCTTCATACGCTCATACGTCGCGTTAAGGTTTTCCGGCGGCAAGTCTGTCCGCTTGAGACGCACGTCGATCACCTCGATGCCAAGCGCGCGGGCCTCGGCAATGGCCGACGCACGGATGCGCAACATCAAAGCGGCACGGTCCACCGACAGAATGTCGTTGGACGTTACAGAACCCAGCACCTCACGTGTTTCGGCACGCAGGATACTGTCAAGACGACGGGCTGCGGCCTCTTCACCACCGGCACCGACGGCGCGGCGGAATTGCTCCACATCGGCGATGCGATAGCGGGCAAAGGCGTCAACGACCAGACGACGGTCATCCGACGGTGTCACCTCGAGCGGTTCCAGATCACGGCTCAGGATACGGTCGTCATAGCGCACGACCTCCTGAATCAGGGGCAGTTTGAAACCCAGACCCGGTTCTTCCTGAACACGGACGATCTGGCCGAACTGAAGCACCAGCGCTTTTTCACGTTCGTCTACGATAAAAACCGTGGACAACGCACCGATAACGACGACCGCAAGAGCGGGCAAAAGCAATGCAGATTTACGCATTAGTTGGACCCTCCGGTAGAGTTACGGCGCAGTTCGTTCAGCGGCAGATAAGGGACAACGCCCTGTCCGCCTCCACTGCCTTCGTCAAGCAGGATGATGTCGACACCACCCAGCACATTTTCCATGGTTTCAAGATACAGACGCTTGCGCGTTACTTCCGGCGCTTGTTCGTATTCACCCAGAACCGCAAGGAAACGGCTGGCTTCACCGGTCGCTTCGTTGACGACGCGGGCACGGTAACCTTCGGCCTGCTCAAGAATTTGTGCGGCCTGACCACGGGCTTCCGCCACCACCTGATTGGCATAGGCGTCAGCAACGTTCTGTACGCGGTCACGCTCCTGCTCGGCGTCCTGCACCGCGCGGAAAGAGGCGATGACCGGCTCGGGCGGGTCGGCTTTGTCAAAGTTCACACGGATGATGTTCACACCGGAATCGTAGCTGTCCAGTGTTGTCTGGATCAGATCACGCAAACGGTCGGCAATCGCACCACGGTCACGGTTGAGGATCGGTGCCAGTTCCGACTGCGAGATAATCTCGCGCATGGCGGATTCAGCGGTCGCCTCGATCGTTTGTGGCGGGTTGGCCAGATTGAACAGGTAAAGCTGCGGATCGGTGATGTTCCACACCACCTGGAAATCGATATCGACGATGTTCTCGTCGCCTGTCAGCATCAGACCGGCGTCACTGCCCGACCGGCTGACGCCGATGTCGATGTTGCGTTCGGTCGTGACCGCAATCACTTCGCGCGAAACAACGGGCCAAGGGGCAAAGTTCAGACCACTTTCGCCGACTTCAAGGAATTCACCCAGAAACAGTTCAACCGAGCGTTCTTCAGGGCGGACCGTGTAGAAAGACGCATAAAGCCAGAGTGCGATAGCCGCCAGAATGCCAAGACCGACAGTGCCACGGGTCATTTGCGGGCCTTCGCCGCCGCCACCGCCGCCGGTCCGGCCTTTGCCGTCACCGCCGCCGCCCATCAGGACACGTAGCTGTTCACGGCCTTTGTTCACCAGATCGTCGATCTCTGGAATGTTGGGTCCGTCGTTATTGGGTCTACGACCACCGCTCCCGCGGTTGTCATCGTCACCGCCACCGGAACCGTTGTTTCCACCGCCGCCCCACGGGCCACCAGTATTTCCTGCCATCGTTTTCCTATGCTTCCTTTTTCAAAGGTCCTGAGCCATTACTGGCCCCCCAATGCATGTGTGTCTTGATTGTCTGAAATCAAGCGCTGCGCACCGGTTCCTTCATTGTTACAAGTTCTTCTGCCATTGTCGGATGTACCGCAACCGTGCGGTCAAAGTCTTCTTTCGTGGCGCCCATTTTCACGGCGATCCCCGCAAGCTGGATCATTTCACCAGCATGGTCTGCGACGATATGACAGCCCAGCACCTTACGGGTCTGTTTGCTGACCACAAGTTTCATCAGAACGCGGTCTTCGCGGCCAGCAAACGCATGGTTCATCGGCTTGAAAGAGGTGCAGTAGATATCGACGGGTTCGATCTCGCGGGCTTCTTCTTCGGTCAGACCGACGGTTCCCAATTCCGGCTGCGTGAACACTGCCGAGGGGATAAGCTCGTGATCCACCGCTGTCGGGTTGCCCTTGAAGACGGTTTCCACAAAGGCCATGCCTTCGCGGATCGCGACAGGGGTCAGTTGCACACGGTTGGTGACGTCGCCGATCGCATAGACCGACGGAATATTGGTCTGGCTGAATTCATCGACCACAATCTCGCCGCGCCGCCCGACTGTTACGCCTGCCGCATCAAGGCCGATATCGTCGGAATTCGGCGCACGCCCTGTGGCGAACAACACCTGATCGTAGACCTTTTCGGTGCCATAGGTCGCCTAGACCCAAATCCCTTTGCCAGCGCCCTTTGATGGCACGGCAGCAGGGTGCCCGTCTTCCATCGGCACGCCTTCTGTTGTGCCGTGCAAATCGTCCTCTGTCGCTTCGCGCATTTCGACGATGTTGGTCCCCAGATGCAGATCGACGCCCTTGGCGCGCATACCTTCGGCCACCAGTCCGCGGGCCTCGTCGTCAAAGCCCCGCAGGATTTGCGCACCGCGATAGAACTGGGTGACCGCAACGCCCAGGCCGTTCAGGATGCCCGCGAATTCGGATGCGATGTAGCCTCCGCCGATGATAAGGATCGACTTGGGCATCTCTTCGAGCAGGAAAATCTCGTTCGAGGTGATGCCAAGCTCGGCGCCGGGCATCTCGGGCAAGGCGGGGCGGCCACCCGTTGCCACCA
>JBFEQR010000135.1:0-6432 GCA_041549425.1 Yoonia sp.
CGGCATCTTCGGGATGGTTGCCCTGCAGGATCAACAACTGGGCACAAAGCGCCATGGTCAGTTCATAAAGACGCGGGGCCGCGTCCTGATTGCCCGACAACACCTCCATGCAGACCGCAACCTCAAGCGCATTGCCCAGAGCGGGGGCAAGTGGTTCGTTCATATCCGTGATAAGCGCCATAGTCCGGCACCCTGCGCCGTTGGCCGTGCTGACCAATGCCTGCGCCAGTTCCTTTGCGTCATCGCGCGTTTTCATAAACGCCCCAGAACCGCATTTGACGTCCAAAATCAGCCCTTCAAGCCCTGCCGCCAGTTTCTTGGCCAGAATGGACGCGGTGATCAGGTCAACGCTTTCGACGGTGGCCGTGACATCACGGATGGCATAAAGACGGCGGTCCGCAGGGGCGATCTGGCCTGTGGCGCTGACGATGGCGCATCCCACCTCACGGGTGATCAGACGCAAGCGCCGTTCCGAGACGTTGATGTCCACACCGGGGATCGCCTCCATCTTATCAAGGGTGCCGCCGGTATGACCCAGCCCGCGCCCCGAAATCATCGGCACGTAAACCCCGCAGGCCGCCATAACAGGCGCAAGGATCAGGGAAACACAATCACCGACACCACCGGTCGAATGTTTGTCCAACACAGGCCCCGGCAAATCCCACGACAGCACGTCGCCACTGTCACGCATCCCTTGGGTCAGCGCGACGCGCCCTTCATCGGTCAACCCGTTCAGCACAACCGCCATCGCAAAGGCCCCCGCCTGCGCATCACTCACAGCACCATTGGCAAGCCCGTCGGCGAACCATGCCAGTTCTTCGGCGCTTGGCGTCGTCTTGTTCCTGACGGCTGCGATGATGGCACGGGCGTCCATGTCAGCTGCGGCTCATGTAGTCGGCATCGAAACTGCCCGGCAAAAGTGCTGCAACCGTTGTCTCAAGCACGGTGCCATCCATCGTGGCCAGTGTGACCTTGACGTCACCGCCCGCAAACTCTGCGATCTTTTGACGGCACCCGCCACAGGGGCTGACCGGTTTGGGGCTATCGGCGATGACGGTGATCTCGGCAATGGCGGTGTCACCACCGGCGACCATGGCCGCAATCGCCCCTGCTTCGGCGCAGGTGCCTTCGGGGTAGGCCACGTTTTCGACATTGCAGCCCTGATACAGCTGACCGGACGCCGCACGCAGCGCCGCGCCCACTTTGAACTTGGAATAGGGGGCATATGCGTTTTCACGCACAGTGCGCGCTTCTTCAATCAGGGACATGGGGCCTCCTTCGGGGTGTGATGCAATCAGAGTGGGACGGGATCGGGCAGGATGCAAGGCTTTGTCGCAGGTCCACCGAGAGCGGTCAGCCATTCGACCCGTCGGGTTTTTTGCGGATGGATGAACTTCGCACAGATGCACAAGACGCTTGATGGTGAACCAAGGTTGTACCTAAGCTGATTATGCCGGGTTCCGCCAAGGCCAACAAAGCGGACCGCCCCTGACCCGATAAGGAGCAAAGCGATGAATGGTATCGAGATCGCGCAATGCCAGTCATTGCCACCCAAAGACGAACTCAACGGTATTTTGTCCCAATACTATGACCTCATCGTCCAAAGGATGCGGGGTATCGGTTTTGACATCGATCCCGCCGCACCGCAGAGCGCACTTGCGGAGTTCTGGGAAAATTCGGACGACTATCTGCCGCCGAACGGGTGTCTTGTTGTTGCGCGCAAAAGCACGGGGGAAATCGTGGGCTGCGGAATGATGAAGTGCCTTGATGACCAGACCGGTGAACTCAAAAGGGTCTTTGTCGTGGAAGCCGCGCGGGGCACCGGCACCGGAAGGGCCTTGATCGTGGCGCGCGAAAACGTGGCACGCGACATGGGTTTGAAACGGCTGGTCGCAGATACGCTGACCTCAAACATCGAGATGCGAACCCTTTATCCAAAGCTGGGGTTTGTGGAGTTGGACACGCCGATTGAAACGACAACCTACAAGGATCAACCCATGCTGCGCCCGCATCTGCATTATTTCGCGAAGGCGATTTGAGAACCTGTCGCCGCCATGACCACCCCTGACGATGCTTGGCGTTTCAGGTTGCACCGTGGCAAAGACGCCACCTTGCTGCGCGTCAAGAGCAGGTCGTCTCAAACACCCCGGGCAAGGCAACCTCCAGCAGTTCCAGATCATCCGACGGGTCGGCATAGCGCGTGCGCATGTCCGGCGGGATCACAAAGGCATCGCCTGCTTGCAGGGCAAAGGGGTCTTTGCCTTCACCCTCCAGCGTCATCGTCCCCGCCATCACAAATGTGAAATGGATATCCGCGTCATGGGTCGCCCAGACTGGCGCGCCCTGCCCCTTGCGGATCACAGTCACGCCAGCCACGCCCTTTGTATTGGTGGCAATTGTTGTGTCGCGGCTGACAAATCCGGGCAAACGCGCCTCCGTCCAAACGGCATCGGCAACCTGATTGAAAACGAATTTCTGCCCCTGCCATTCGCGGTCAGGCCGCAAATGGGGCGTGGGCAACGTCATGTCGTGGTCAATCTCGGTAATATGTTCGGCAGGCACGCCGATCTCGATGACTTCGATCCCGTCAGAGGCCTCAAGCACGCGGTGCCGGATTTCGGGGGGTTGGATGAAACAGTCGCCCGCTGTCAGGCGGATCGGCGGACCCTGATCCTCGTAGACCACGTCCACCCAACCGTGATAGCAAAAGATCAGCTGAAATCCGACTTTGTGAAAATGCACCATGTCGGGCACGGGGCCACCGTCGGGAATGCGAATGTGACTGGCGATGATCGACCCGCCCAAGCGGCTGGGGATCAGGTCGCGGTACTGCATGCCTGCACGTCCAATGACCCAGGGGGCCTGATCGGCAAGGCGGCGGACAACAAAGGCATGTTCGGTCGTGGGCAGTTCAAGCGGCGGGTTCAACGGATGCACCGCGACCCGCGTGCCCCCTGGCGAGGTCAGCAAAGCCGCACCACCCGCGAAACCGGCATCGTCGGTCAGAATGCGTAAGGTGGGGTTCACCCCACCCCCCTGTTCAAGCCGCACACGCAGCCCGTGACCGGAATAAACGGCCACCGACGGATCATCGGCGGGATAAATCATATCGAGCCGCATCCCCAGCGTGCCACCAAAGAACCCCAGATCAGCGCGCAGGTCTGTTGTCGCTAACACAACCTCGGCTCGTATTTCTTGCGTTTGTGTCATATTCGCAGCCTGTCTTTATGCAGAAATATTTGCAAGAGCGCACAATCCGTGATTAAGCAAATCTGGGGCTTTCCCTCGAAGATGAAAATGGTTTAATATTAAACCATATTGGAGGAACGACATGACGGACGATGCAAAAAACAGCCTGCGGCAGGCGGCACTGGACTATCACAAGTTCCCAAAGCCCGGAAAGCTCGAGATTCGCGCAACCAAGCCGATGGCCAACGGACGCGACCTTGCCCGCGCCTATTCGCCCGGCGTCGCGGAGGCCTGCCTTGAAATCAAGACCGACCCCGACACCGCCCGCGACTATACCTCGCGCGGCAATCTGGTGGCGGTTGTGACCAACGGCACCGCAGTGCTGGGCCTTGGCAACATCGGTGCGCTGGCCTCAAAGCCAGTGATGGAGGGCAAAGCGGTCCTGTTCAAGAAATTCGCCAATATCGACTGCTTCGACATCGAACTGAACGAACCCGACCCCGAAAAGCTGGCCGATATCGTCTGTGCGCTGGAACCGACGTTCGGTGCAATCAATCTTGAGGACATCAAGGCCCCCGACTGCTTTATTGTCGAAAAAATCTGCCGCGAGCGGATGAACATCCCCGTGTTCCACGATGACCAACACGGCACCGCGATTGTGGTGGGGGCTGCGGCCCTGAACGCGTTGCATGTCGCGGGCAAGAAATTCGAAGACATCAAGATCGTCAGCACAGGCGGTGGTGCGGCGGGCATTGCCTGCCTGAACATGCTGTTAAAGCTGGGCGTGAAACGCGAAAACGTCTATCTGTGCGACATCGAAGGTCTGGTTTACGCAGGGCGCGAAAAGGACATGACGCCGCAAAAGGCCGAATATGCCCAAGGCACCACCGCTGCTACGCTGGGTGAAGTGATCGCTGGCGCGGACATGTTCCTTGGCCTGTCCGGCCCCGGTGTGCTGAAACCTGAGATGGTCAAGAAAATGGCCGACCGTCCGATCATCTTTGCGCTGGCAAACCCCAACCCCGAGATCGACCCAGACGAGGCCCGCGCCGCCAACCCCAATGCAATCATCGCCACAGGCCGCAGCGATTTTCCCAATCAGGTCAACAACGTCCTGTGTTTCCCCTTCATCTTCCGCGGCGCACTGGATGTCGGCGCGACCGAGATCAACGACGAGATGAAAATCGCCTGCGTCGAAGGCATTGCCGCCCTTGCCCGCGCCACCACCAGCGCCGAGGCGGCCGCCGCCTATAAGGGCGAACAACTGACCTTCGGGGCCGATTATCTGATCCCGAAACCCTTTGATCCGCGCCTGATGGGCGTCGTCGCCAGCGCTGTCGCCGGTGCTGCGATCGAGACCGGCGTAGCCACACGGCCTGTTGCGGATATGGCGGCCTACAAGGCGAACCTTGACGGGTCCGTCTTCAAATCCGCCATGATCATGCGTCCAGTCTTCGACGCCGCGCGCACCGCCGAACGGACAATCGTCTTTGCGGAAGGCGAAGACGAGCGCGTGCTGCGTGCCTCTCAGGCGATTATGGAAGAAACCACCGACACGCCGATCCTGATCGGTCGCCCCGAGGTGATCGAACGGCGCTGTGAACGCGCAGGCCTTAAAATCCGGCCCGGTGTGGATTTCAGCATTGTGAACCCGGAAAACGACCCCCGCTACCGCGATTACTGGGGGACCTATCATGATCTGATGGCGCGCAAGGGCGTCACGCCCGATCTGGCCAAGGCGATTATGCGCACCAATACGACGGCGATTGCCGCCGTGATGGTCCACCGTGGCGAAGCTGACAGCATGATCTGCGGTACCTTCGGCCAGTATCTGTGGCACCTCAACTATGTGACGCAAATCCTTGGCAATGAACATTACCATCCCACTGCCGCCCTGTCGCTGATGATCCTGGAAGACGGCCCTCTGTTTATCGCGGACACGCAGGTGCACCCCGAACCCACCCCCGAACAGGTGACAGAGGCCGTGATCGGTGCCGCCCGCCATGTGCGCCGCTTTGGTCTGGACCCGAAGATCGCACTGTGTTCACATAGCCAGTTCGGCAACCTCGACACGGCCAGTGGACGCCGGATGCGCGCCGCGATGGAAATTCTCGACAGCGCGCCCCGTGACTTTGCCTACGAGGGCGAAATGCACGTTGATTCCGCCCTTGATGTGGAATTGCGCAACCGCGTCTTCCCCGCGGCCCACCTGCCAGGTGCGGCGAACACGCTGGTCTTTGCCAATACTGATGCGGCCTCTGGCGTGCGCAACATCCTGAAGATGAAGGGCGGCGGCCTTGAGGTTGGACCGATCCTTATGGGGATGGGCAACCGCTGTCACATCGTGACGCCTTCGATCACCGCGCGTGGACTGCTGAACATGTCCGCCGTCGCAGGCACGCCAGTCGCGCATTACGGGTAGTCAAGAAGTTTACACATCTGACTGTCAGCCGCGCAGTTCCGCTTGCCGGACGAAAATCGCGTGGTAACAATCGCCCCGACAATGCAGGGGAGGATTACGCATGGGCTACGCAGCTGTCTACGACGCTTGGAAAAACGATCCGGAAGGTTTCTGGATGGATCAGGCAAAGGCAATCGACTGGGTGACCCCGCCCACGCGTGCGCTGGATGACAGCAAAGCCCCGCTCTACCGCTGGTTTACCGATGCGCAGGTCAATACCTGCTACAACGCCATCGACCGGCACGTTGAAAACGGCCGCGGCGCGCAGACCGCCATCATCTACGACAGCCCTGTCACCGACACCAAAGAACAGATCACCTATGCAGAGCTGCAATCGCGTGTCGCGTCCCTTGCCGGTGCCTTGCGCGCCAAAGGTGTGGAAAAAGGTGACCGCGTCATCATCTACATGCCCATGATCCCGCAGGCGCTCGAGGCGATGTTGGCCTGTGCGCGTATCGGTGCGATCCATTCGGTTGTCTTTGGGGGCTTTGCCGCCAACGAACTGACCGTGCGGATCGACGACGCCACCCCCAAAGCCATCATCGCCGCCTCTTGCGGGATCGAACCGGGGCGGGTGGTGCATTACAAACCGTTGCTTGACGGTGCCATCGAGATGGCAAATCACAAACCCGATTTCACGATCATCTATCAACGCGAACAAGAGGTCGCACCGCTGACCGACGGACGCGACTATGACTGGAACGCGGTCCAGCAGGGTGTTTCCCCTGCCGAATGTGTCCCCGTCGCAGGCGATCATCCGGCCTACATCCTTTACACATCAG
>JBFEQR010000136.1:0-6420 GCA_041549425.1 Yoonia sp.
GACAGAATTACCTGTTTAGCCGAGGCTGAGGCTTGCGGCACTTTCCGGCAATTCCTCGTCAAAGCAGCGCTGATAGAACTCTGCCACTGTCTGGCGCTCCAGCTCGTCACATTTGTTGAGGAACGACAGGCGGAACGCATAACCCACATCCTGGAAGATGCGCGCGTTTTCGGCCCAAGCCAGCACGGTGCGCGGTGACATCACGGTGGACAAATCGCCGTTCATGAATGCCGTGCGCGTCAGGTCAGCGACGGTGACCATCTGACTGATGATCTTGCGCCCTTCGGCAGTGTTGAAATGCGGGGATTTCGACAAGATGATCGCCGCCTCTGCATCATGGCTGAGGTAGTTGAGCGTCGCAACCAAAGACCAGCGGTCCATCTGTGCCTGGTTGATCTGCTGCGTGCCGTGATAAAGGCCGGTTGTGTCACCCAGGCCGACGGTGTTGGCGGTGGCAAACAGGCGGAAATAGGGGTTGGGTGTGATAATCTCGTTCTGGTCCATCAGGGTCAGCTTGCCGTCTGCTTCCAGAACGCGCTGGATCACGAACATTACGTCGGCACGGCCTGCATCATATTCGTCGAACACGATCGCCACAGGATTGCGCAGCGCCCACGGCAGGATACCTTCGTGGAATTCCGTTACCTGCACACCGTCGCGCAACTTGATGGCGTCCTTGCCGATCAGGTCGATCCGACTAATGTGGCTGTCAAGGTTCACACGCACGCAGGGCCAGTTCAGACGCGCGGCCACTTGTTCGATGTGGGTCGACTTACCAGTGCCGTGATAGCCCTGGATCATGACGCGACGGTTATAGCCAAAACCAGCAAGGATCGCGAGCGTCGTGTCAGGATCGAACTTATAGGTGCTGTCAATCTCGGGCACGCGATCCGTACGTTCGGCAAAGCCCTTGATCTTCATATCGCTGTCAATGCCAAAGACCTCACGAACCGAAATGTCCTCGGTTGGCTTTGCCTGCATGTCAATCGTACCGTCCGCCATCTTGGGTGCCCTTGCGTTGTGTGGGTGTTATTCTGTCGGGGATGCAACATAAAGCAGTTGGCTGCAAGGGAAAGGGCTGTCTGGCATGGTCTTTGGCGGGCGACTGGACCCTTGAGTCGGGCTGTCGGTTCGCTGGCCCTGCCGCACTTGTTTTGGGGGGCGACAAAATTCCGTTTTGCAGCCCGTGGATTCCGAAAAACTTCAATAGTTTTTCAATAACTTGCCGTTATGAGCAGATTACCGCCGATTTTTCTTGTTGCGTTTGCGTGAATGTGGCAAGATCACGCCATTAGTTTGGCAATTTTGTCTAGGTCTGCCGCAATGTTGCGTTCGGGACTGCGCGGACCGGTTTATGAGTATGGAGGGCGCGTTTTGGCGCGTTTGAATTGATGAAACTATTCTCGAAAGCCCAAAAAGCGGCGTTTGGCGCATATGCCGCTGTGATCTCTATGTCGGTTGTCTTGACGATCCTGATCATGTCGGGTGTCCAGGGCGAAGCTGCAATCCCGGCAGAGCCGTCACTTTACACGTTGTGGACATTGGTTGCAGGCGCGATTGGCGGCGGTGTCGCCATGGTCCTGTCGCGTGGTTGGCTGGGGCAGACCGGCGCGATGGGGCACGCACGCGCTGCTGTGGGTGCATTTGCCCTGACACTGATCGGCGCTGTCATCACCGGGGCGTTGATCTTTCAGGTAAGCGGCGCGTTTTTCGCACCTGTGATGCTGACAACAGAACTTCTTTCGCGACCGGCGCTTGCGATTGCGTGGTTTGGCACATTGTTCGGTGCGCACTACCTCTTGATGCAGCGCACCATCGCACAACAAGAGCGTGACCACGAAATAGATGCGCGTTTCGTTTCGGCAGAGCTAAGTTCTTTGACGCAAGCGCAGCTTTACGGCCGCAGATAGATATTAATCACCACGCGGGTCGTGATGACACGCGTGGTGGTCTGCGATGTGGATGCTAGTCCTTGTCGCGGAAATGGCGGCTGACCTTGATCTGGTCCCACGCCCAAACAACCTCTGACAGTTGTTCTTCCTGACTGCGGTCGCCGCCGTTCATGTCGGGGTGCAGTACCTTGATCAACGCCTTGTAAGCCTTGCGAATTTCCTGCTTGGACATGTTGTCCTTTGCTTCCAGAATCTCGATTGCACGGCGTTCGGTGGGGGGCAGTTTGCGCGCCGTTGCAGCACCACGTCCCGGGTTGCGGGTCGCGTTTTCGCCAAGAACCTGATGCGGGTCGTCGACACCCAAACGGGCCCATGCGCGTTCTTCGGTGCTGCGCTTGAACGGCTTGGTGGGGCGTTCCCATACGCGGTCGCTGTCCATCTGCGCAGCCAGTTCCGCCTCTGACGTGCTGTCGAAGAAATTCCATTTCAGGT
The DNA here is from genome assembly GCA_041549425.1 of Yoonia sp. GTDB lineage: Bacteria > Pseudomonadota > Alphaproteobacteria > Rhodobacterales > Rhodobacteraceae > Yoonia. The sequence continues at coordinate 2,385 of JBFEQR010000136.1, forward strand.
TGTACTCGCGCACGTGTGCCTGACAAAACCAGAAATAATCGTCCAGCACGTCGGGCGACTTTGGCGCACGATATTTGCCTGCTTCTTCGCACCCCTCGTGATCACATACACGGGTCGAAGTTTCAGACGCGCCAGACATCCCGCGACGCCCGCGCGGGTTCTTTTTCTTGGAGCTCGACACAGACATGTCGAAACCAAAGGGGTCATCTTTTTTCATGGGGCGTCTCTTCGCTTTCCGACTCGGAGAACACACTTTAAGCTCTACAGCGCGAGATTGAAGAGGGCGGACCAAAAATAATGAAACTCGAGACAGAAATTCGTACAGCTTTGGACAGTTTGAAGCCCGATCACTTGGACGTGATTAACGAAAGCGCGTTGCACAGTGGGCATGCAGGCGACGACGGGTCAGGCGAAAGCCATTGGCGTGTTGTGATCAAGGCCGCAGCTCTGGACGATATGTCACGGATTGCGCGTCACAGGGCGATTCACTCGGCCCTTGGCAAGGACATCATCGGGCGCATTCATGCGCTCGCGATTGATATCCGGTAACTACTCCGCCGCGACGTCGGATTTCTTGTCTGACGTCGCTGGCGCGGTTTCACCGTCGTCAGGCGACCGGGACTTTTCGATCATCAATGTTTCTTCGGCTGTGCTCTGGGCGATTTCCTTGACCGGCTTGGTCAACGCGGGCTCTTGCCGGGTGGCGGCGGGCGCATCAGCCTGCATCGCGCGGCGAAAGACCAGCATGTTTTGAAAGACGGTTGTCTTGCTGATCAGCCCTTCGCGCTGTTCGCAGGGCAGCGTATCGGCACGGAGATATTCCCAACCATCTGCAGCCAGTTCATTCATGGCTGTTTGCAGGGCATGGGCAAAGCGGTCTTCGGGCGTCTTAACGCCTTTTGCCTTCAATCCGCGCGCAGGCGCAGGCACCACTTTGTATTCATAAGACATCACGTCACCCTTCTTGCAGCCGTAAAACTGTACCAAAAACGGACCATTCCGCCAACGGTTAACAAAGAGTTAGCGTTAGAGCCCCAATTTGCCAGCAACGATCTGGTTCACTGCCGCTGGGTTCGCCTTGCCGCCCGTGGATTTCATAACCTGACCCACGAACCAGCCCACCAGTTTCGGGTTGGCCTTGGCTTTTTCGACCTGCGCGGGATTTGCGGCGATGATTTCGTCCACCGCAGCCTCGATCGCGCCGGTGTCGGTGACCTGTTTCATGCCTTCGGTCTCGACGATCTCGGCGGGGTTGCGGCCCGTGGTATAGCAGATTTCGAACACCTCTTTGGCGATCTTGCCGTTGATGTCGCCGGCTTTGATCAGGCCAATCAGCTCGCCCAGTTGTTCTGCCGCGACGGGGCTTTCCTCGATGCCGTGGTCTTCTTTTTTCAGCCGTCCGAACAGTTCGTTGATGACCCAGTTCGCGGCAAGTTTGCCATCGCGGCCTTCGGCGACCTTTTCGAAATAAGCGGCATTCGCAACCTCTGCGGTCAGCACGGAGGCGTCATAGTCGGACAGGCCAAAGTCGCTGATAAAGCGTGCCTTTTTCTGATCGGGTAGTTCGGGCAGGGCGCTTTTGATCTCGTCTACCCATGCCTGTTCGATCTCAAGTGGCAGCAGATCGGGATCAGGGAAATAGCGATAGTCGTGCGCCTCTTCCTTGGAACGCATGGAACGGGTCTCGTTCTTGTCGGGATCGTACAGACGGGTTTCCTGCACAACCTCTTTGCCATCCTCGATCAGCGCGATCTGGCGGCGGGCCTCATAGTCGATGGCCATCTGGATAAACCGCATGGAGTTCATGTTCTTGATCTCGCACCGCGTCCCAAGGTGGCTGAAGTCCTGCGTTGCCTGATATTTTTCGTAATCACCTGGACGACAGACAGAGACGTTGACGTCAGCGCGCAGGTTGCCGTTTTGCATGTTGCCATCACAAGTGCCCAGATAGCGCAGGATCTGCCGCAGTTTCAGCACATAGGCGGCGGCCTCTTCGGGGCCACGGATGTCTGGGCGGCTGACGATTTCCATCAGGGCGACACCGGTGCGGTTGAGGTCCACAAAGGACATATGCGGGTCCATGTCGTGGATCGATTTGTCCGCGTCCTGTTCAAGATGGATACGTTCGATACGCACAAGCCGCGCCTCGCCGTTGCCCATTTCGACAAGCACTTCGCCTTCGCCCACGATGGGGTGATACAGTTGCGAAATCTGGTAGCCCTGCGGCAGATCGGGGTAGAAATAGTTCTTGCGGTCAAAGGCCGACACCAGATTGATCTGCGCATTCAGCCCAAGACCGGTTTTCACTGCCTGCGCGACGCAGCCTTCGTTGATGACGGGCAGCATGCCGGGCATGCCCGCATCCACAAAGGCCACATTGCTATTGGGTTCTGCACCAAATTTGGTCGAGGCCCCCGAAAACAGCTTGGCCTTGGTGGCGACCTGAGCGTGCACTTCCAGACCGATGACCAGTTCCCAGTCGCTGGTCGCACCGGCGATGGTTTTGGGTGTGGGGGCGGTGTAAGTGAGGTCGAGCATCGGGCGCTTCCTTTGAACAAAGTTGCTTCCGTGTAAAAGAAGGCGCAGGCAGCTTCAAGCCAGCATGCGCCTGCTAGCGTGCCCAACTGCGCGAGGCCGCGATCAAATTCACAGCTGGCGCGTCCTTGCCCCCCAAAGCAAGCGTCGCTTTGCGCAGCATGGCGATGCCAGCTTCCGCATTGCGGGGAATGGCGGCGGCTGAAATCGGCTCTCCGACGGTGACGGTAAAGGGTTGGCGGTCTTTGTTCAGCGTTTCATGAAACAGCGTAATATCCCGTAGGGTCGGGTGGATCAGGTCAAAGATGTAAAACAGCGCCGAATTACGGGCCTGAATGTTTACAGGGATCACCGGCAGATCGAATTTGCGCGCCAGCATCGCCGCAGAGGCCATCCACGGCCGTTCGTGCAGCCGCAGACCGCGCCGTTTGGCCAGCCTGCCAGAGGGGAAGATCACACCCAACCGGCCCTCTGCAGTCGCTTGCCTTGCAAAGGCCATGGTTTCACGCGCTTTTGCGTGGCTGCGCAGTTTGCTGCGCCATTCGACGGGGGCAATCATGTCTGCCATTTGCGGAAAAACCCGCAAAATATCGCGGTTGGCAAAGAAATAGGCGTCGGGCCTTTGCTGCATGATCAAATGATGCAGGATGATCCCGTCGGCAATGCCGGTGGGGTGATTGGCAACGATCAGGGCAGGGCCATGTGTGGGAATATGTGCCAGACCGCGTGCGTCGACGTGGCAGGCCAACCGCTGACCCATCGTGCGCATGATCTGTGTGGAAGGCGCATGTTCCAACGATCGGGCAATCTCGACCGTGCTGTGATAGCCAAGCATCCGGTATAACAGCGACTTGACGAAACGGGCATGGGCGCGGTCGTGATCCAACCAAGGCGCACGCTCGGCGATAAGCGGTGTGATCCGGTGTTCCATGACCCCTCCTTACACATCCAAGCGTAACGGAATCGCGACGGTTCGTTGACGCGTTCGTGACGCCTTGTGCTGATCCGGCGGCAATTTGCCTGCATGGCCCCCTTTTTATACCGGACATCCGCCCTACGATTGCGGAATGTCAAAGATGCGCCGCAAAGCTGACCTTCCCCAAAAGATATGCGCCACCTGTGGCAAACCTTTTGCTTGGCGCAAGAAGTGGGCCAAGGTCTGGGGCGAGGTCCGATACTGCTCGCAGCGGTGCAAAACCAACAAAAAAATCTGACAGCTAGCGCAAACAGTGGCGTTTTTTGGCAGCGCGCGCGTTGCCTATCGTAAACAATCGCATTACTTGCCTTTGCGGAAACGGTGCGTGTGCCGTTGTATGCAATTGGCAAAAATGGGAGAGGCGTCATGACAGATCGCGTGGAAAAGCAAGGATTGCAGGTCGCAAAAGAGCTTGCGGCGTTTATTGATGATCGTGCGCTGGACGGGACCGGCATCGATAGTGCGACGTTCTGGAAGGGCTTTGCCGATCTCGTTGCGGAAATGACCCCGCGCAACCGTGCTGCC
>JBFEQR010000137.1:0-6411 GCA_041549425.1 Yoonia sp.
GAAATCTCGGAGACAGCAAAGACGCGCTGCATGAAGATGATGACGATCTGTTGCAGCACCATCAGCAAACCGGCCCACGCGGCAATCCGGCCCACGGTGTTGGAAAAGGTCTCGAGGCCGCGCACGACGCCCCACAGGACGCTGTTCTTGAACAGGCCAACCACTGTCAGCACAAGAAAGATCGCGAGAATGACAAAGAAGAACTCGGCCGAGGCACCGTAATAGATAAAGCGCATCAGCGCTTCTTTCTGTTCGGTCTCCATGGCGCCGTTGATCGACGGCACCCATGACAGCCAGCTGCCGGGATTAAATATCGCGTAAAAGAAGTTGTAAAATGCTTCGATCAGGTGGGCAAAAAACCAACCGACCGCATTTCCACCCCATGCTTCAACAAGGCCCATAGGCGCGTCCCCTCTGTCGTGCGTCGGCACGCCGTTGCGGTGCCGCTTGGTATAAGGGCCCAAATGCACGCTGCATCGGGCCCTTACATTGATCTAAATCATACCGGATCGATCGCCGCGCTTACTTGTCACGCTGTGCAGTAAACGCGCCATCGGAGGCAGCAATCCATGCAGCAGATGCATCACGCGATGCTTCAAAGCTGGCACGGATACGGTCGTAAAGCTCGTCACCGGCAAATTCGTCCATCGCCTGAACAGAAGCCGCTTTGAACGCATCCCACACATCGTCAGGGAAGCTCATGACCTTGGTGCCGCCAGCCTGCAGACGCTGCAATGCCGCACCGTTGCCCTCAAGCGACTGCGACAGGCTCCAGTGGTGTGTTGCCATGGCCGCGTTCTCGATGATCGCCTGATGCGCTGGGGACAGCTCGTCCCAGACGTCGCGGTTGACGGCTGCGGACAGTGCCGAACCCGGCTCGTGGAAACCACCGGTGTAGTAGAATTCGCAAACCTCTTGCAGACCAAGACGTTCGTCAGCCAGCGGGCCGATCCACTCTGCGCCGTCGATTGCACCGGATGCCAGCGCTTGATAGATCTCGCCGCCGGGCACGTTCTGAACGGATGCGCCGGTGTAGCCCAATGCGCGACCACCAAGGCCGGGCATACGGAACTTCAGACCCTGCAGGTCAGCCGCAGATTCGATTTCCTTGCGGAACCAACCACCTGGCTGGGCACCTGTGTTACCGGCAAGGAAGGATTTCAGACCAAAGATCGAACCCAGTTCGTCGTGCAGCTCTTTGCCGCCGGCGTGCTGGTACCAGTTGATCAATTCCTGCGCGGTGCCACCGAATGGAACAGCCGTAAAGAAATAGTAACCGGGATGCTGGCCACCAAAGTAGTAGTCGGCAGAGTGATACATGTCAGCCTGACCGGACGAAACCGCGTCAAACACTTCGAAAGCACCCACAAGCGAACCTGCCGGCTTTTTGTCGATGGTCAAAGACCCACCCGACATGGTGTTGACGGCATCAGTCAGATATTGTGCCGCATCGTCAAAAATTGCGAACCCGTCAGGGACGGATGTGACCATAGTCAGTGTGCGGTTGCCCTGTGCATAAGCAGGTGCTGCCAAGGCCGCAGTTGCCGCAGCGGTCCCCCCAACGGCAGTGTTCTTCAGAAAAGAGCGGCGATCCATATATCGTTCCTCCAGATAAGTGTGCGAAAAGGCGTACGTCGCCCGTTCGCGCTGGATATAAACAAAGCGTTTTCGATTGGTCCAGCGACAAAAGCAGCCCGTGACAGGCCAAGGCCCGCCACCCCGGATCACTCCAAAAGCCGAAAAATGGCCCTAAATGCGCTGTAATCCCCACATTAGGGCTAGAGTTAGCGCTAACTACGGGTTGTTGGGGCATATTTCAAAACCGAATGATTTGGTAAAAAAATATTACAATTTCTTGAATTTCGGCTCCTGACGGACTTTTTTGCGCCTCCGCTGCGATAATTTGTTTCGCTTTGGGCAAAATTTGCGACCGATTATTTCGCGCGCCTAGCGCGGATGCAGGCAAAAGAAAACGCCCGCAGTGCCGGACTGCGGGCGTTTGAATGTCAGATGTAATCGCCGGTTCTAGTTCTCGACGGTCTGCTTGATACCCTCGCGCGCGATGTTGAACCACTCGCCCGACAGGCGCAGCTGCTCAAGGCCTGCGTTGATGATCGGCAGGGCGTCATTTGCGAATTTGTTGTCCTTGGACACAAAGACATGCAGCGTCTGCGCCGATGTCAGGTCTTCCAGCTTGGTGATCCGGTCGTACACACCCAATTCACGTGCGTCTTCTTCGGCTGGCAACGCGTCGAGTGTGATCACGTCGATCTCGCCATCCAGCAAAAGCTGCCAGCAACCGTTTTGCGCGACAGGGGTTGTCAGTTCCACATTCGGTGGCATCAGGCCTTCTGCCTCAAGGTCGAACGTGAACCATGCCTCGGGACGGCAAAGACGCGCGCCCATCAATTCGCCATAGCTCGACACATTCGCAAAAGGGCTACCGGTCAAAGTGTAGTACCCGACCAGCGCTTCGTAGAAGGGCTCGGAATGGTTGAAATCGGTGCAGCGGTAGGCGCTTCCGGGCGACAGGTTCTCGACCCGGTCACAATTGGGGCGGAACCAAGGAAACACCATATCCACCGCCCCTGTGGGCAGCAGAGTCTCAAGGTGTGATCCCCAATCGTTGATGAATGTCAGGTTGTATTCCTGATCAGGGTTGCCCAGCTCCATGGAGCGGTCGACCATCTGCGTGATCAGACCACCACCGGGCAGTTTTTCATCTGTAAAGGGCGCATAGCCGCTAGCCGTCACGATGCGCAGCGGGCGATTGGGCTCGGCGGTGGTGGGCGCAGGTGCCGCCGGAGCAGCCGCAGCCGCCTGTACCCTTGCACCAGCGTCCGGCAAAGAGCCGTCTTCACATGGAATTTGCAGGACCTGACCAACCTCAAGCCGATTGGGGTTTTCCAGAACGTTGCTATTGGCGTTGAACAACACCTGAAAACCGCCGCTTACGCCAGCAGCACCTGCGATCACGCTCAATGTGTCGCCGCGCGCCACGGTGTAGCTTGAGCACAAATCCTGCGCTTGCGCCTGTTCTGCCCCGACCGTCACCAATCCGGTCGCTGCGGCCATAATTGCCGCCAATCCTGTCGTACTCTTATACATTTATTTCCCCTTCTTTTTCGACAAATGCAGTGTGTCTGTTGTGAGCCGGCATGAGGGCCCCCATGGAATCCGGTTTCCTCTTTCAGCACTATTCAGCAGAAAAAGGCGAAATGTTGACGAAATAGGGACCAATCCCGAACTTCTTCCCAAAGGTGATTTTTCAACCGGAAACGCCCCCTTGGAAACCTCGGGTTGCAGACCTAGAGGCGGTGTGAATTGGCCCTTTTTTCCCGCGAAATGGCCGCCGATGATACCGCATATTTCGTCCGGCTATTTTCGGCCACTCGGCGCAGAACCGGTTCTTGGCGCCTCGCCGCGCGCGTTTTTTTCAACATATCGGCGCAGGGCCCTTGCTGATGTGACCACGGGGCCCACATTGAGGACTCGAGCCACAATTCTTTCGAGCGACAGAATCGGAGCAAGTATGTCTGACACATCCGCCTACACCCCACCCAAAGTCTGGACCTGGGACAAAGAAAGCGGAGGGAGATTTGCGAAAACCAACCGTCCCACTGCAGGCCCGACACACGACAAGGACCTGCCCGTTGGCAAACACCCACTGCAACTGCATTCACTGGCCACCCCCAACGGGGTCAAGGTGACCGTCATGCTGGAAGAGCTGTTGGCCGCTGGCCATGACGCCGAATATGACGCGTGGCTGGTCAACATTATGGAAGGCGAACAATTCGGCAGCGGCTTTGTGGATGTGAACCCCAACTCCAAGATCCCCGCCCTGTTTGACAAAGACACCGGCGTGCGGGTTTTTGAAAGCGGTGCGATCCTGTTGTATCTGGCCGAAAAATTCGGGGCCTTCCTGCCTAGGGATATCGAAGGGCGCACAGAGGTTTTGAACTGGCTGTTCTGGCTGCAAGGCGCGGCACCCTATCTTGGCGGCGGCTTTGGCCATTTCTACGCCTACGCCCCCGCGAAATTCGAATACCCCATCAACCGCTTCGCAATGGAGGCAAAGCGCCAGCTTGATGTTCTGGACCAACGGCTTGAGGACTGCGCCTATCTTGGCGGTGATGCGTATTCGATCGCCGATATGGCGACCGCCCCGTGGTATGGCGGATTGGTCAAGGGCGAGCTTTACGATGCGGCAGAATTTCTGGACGTCGCGTCCTATGAACATGTGAACCGCTGGGCCGATGACGTCATGAACCGCCCTGCTTACAAGCGCGGCAAAATGGTCAACCGCGCATGGGGCGATCCCGCGTCGCAACTGCGCGAACGCCATGCTGCCAGCGATTTTGAAACGAAGACATGGGACAAGATCGGCGACGACGCCTAAGCGGCACGTCACCTGAAAAGATTGAAGGGCGCATCCGGCAGATGCGCCCTTTTTTCGCTCGCGGGATTATGGTCAAAACCCGATCCCTGAAACAAAGTTGCGAAAATATACTCTTTTGCGACATTTTCTCCATTCTGGCTGTTGACCCCCCTCGCCCGTCGGCATAATCTCTGCGCACACAAAGGAACCGTAATGACAAACGTCGTACTAATCGTGAGAAAGATGCGCATGGGCCGGTAACGGTAAATCCATAATGATCCCATGCGCCCCCGACACACTCGGGGGTTTTTTTATGACTACGGCAAACAAAGGCGATAGGACGCGAGACAAATGAGCAAAGCCATGACGGGCGCTAAAATGGTTGTTCAGGCACTGATTGATCAGGGTGTGGACACGGTCTTTGGATACCCTGGTGGTGCCGTCCTTCCGATTTATGACGAGATTTTCCAGCAAAACAGTATCAAGCACGTGCTGGTGCGCCATGAACAGGGTGCGGTCCATGCCGCCGAAGGTTACGCGCGTTCAACCGGCAAACCCGGTGTGGCGCTGGTGACTTCGGGTCCGGGTGCGACGAACGCGGTGACGGGTCTGACCGACGCACTGATGGACAGCATCCCGATTGTCGTGCTGACCGGCCAGGTACCGACGTTCATGATTGGCTCTGACGCGTTTCAGGAATGCGATACCGTTGGCATCACCCGCCCCTGCACGAAACACAACTGGCTGGTCAAGGAAACCGACAAGCTGGCCCCGACCCTGCATGAGGCGTTCCATATCGCCACATCCGGCCGCCCCGGCCCTGTTGTGATCGACATCCCCAAAGACGTGCAGTTCGCCACCGGCAAATACACCGAGGCCCGTCAGGTCGAGACGCATTACAACCCGCAGGTCAAAGGTGACATGGAAATGATCACCGAACTGGCCCGCGCGATGGAAACCGCAAAGCGGCCTTTGTTCTATACTGGCGGCGGGGTCATCAACTCTGGTCCTGCGGCGTCGCAATTGCTGCGTGAACTGGTTGCCGCGACCGGCTTTCCGATCACCTCGACCCTGATGGGTCTGGGCTGCTATCCGGCGTCTGGTGACAACTGGCTGGGCATGCTGGGCATGCATGGTCTGTATGAGGCCAACATGGCGATGCACGACTGCGACCTGATGATCAACATCGGCGCGCGCTTTGACGACCGGATCACGGGCCGTCTGGATGCCTTCAGCCCCGGATCGACCAAGGCACATATCGATATCGACGCCTCATCCATCAACAAGGTGATCAAGGTCGATATCCCGATTCTGGGCGATGTGGCCCATGTTCTGGAAGATCTGCTCAACGTCTGGAAATCCCGCGGTCGCAAGACCAACAAGGAAGCCGTGCAGAAATGGTGGCACCAGATCAATGAATGGCGCAAGGTCGACTGCCTGAAGTTCGAACAGAAGGGCAAGGTGATCAAACCGCAATACGCCCTGTCCCGTCTGGAAGAACTGACCAAAAAGCACGACCGCTACATCACCACCGAAGTCGGCCAGCACCAGATGTGGGCCGCGCAATACCTTGGCTTTGAAGACCCCAACCGCTGGATGACATCGGGCGGTCTGGGCACGATGGGCTACGGCTTCCCTGCCTCGATCGGCGTGCAGATGGGCCACCCCGACGCGCTGGTTATCAATGTCGCAGGCGAAGCGTCATGGCTGATGAACATGCAGGAACTGGGCACGGCGATGCAGTACAACCTGCCCGTCAAACAGTTCATCCTGAACAATGAACGTCTGGGCATGGTGCGCCAGTGGCAGGAACTGCTGCATGGTGAACGTTATTCGTCCAGCTGGTCGGAAAGCCTGCCCGATTTCGTGAAACTGGCCGAGGCTTTCGGGGCCAAAGGCATCATCTGTTCCGATCCCGCCGATCTGGACGATGCGATCATGGAAATGCTGAACCACGACGGGCCGGTCCTGTTCGATTGTCTGGTGGAAAAGCACGAGAACTGCTTCCCGATGATCCCGTCAGGCAAGCCGCA
>JBFEQR010000138.1:0-6403 GCA_041549425.1 Yoonia sp.
CACCGATGCCGAACATGACAACCTTGGCGAAAAACCCTATGCGACGGATGAGGAACAGGATTACCTGTGTGCCTTTGCATCGCAGTATTTCGAAAAGCCGGTGACGCGCGCCGATGTGGTCTGGACCTATTCGGGGGTGCGTCCGCTTTATGATGACGGGGCGAAATCGGCCACGGCGGCGACGCGCGACTATGTCTTGTCGCTTGATGATACGGGTGCGCCGCTTCTCAATATCTTTGGAGGCAAGATCACGACCTACCGCAAACTCGCTGAAAACGCGATGAAAAAGCTGGTCCCCTTGGTTGGCGGCGGAGCGCCGTGGACCCAAGATGCGGCCTTGCCTGGCGGGGACTTCGCAGTGGGTGATCGTGACAAATTGGTGTCTGATCTGCAAAAGACCTATGCCTTTTTGTCGTCTGCATGGGCGCTGCGCCTGATCAAAGCCTACGGGACCGAAGCCGCAACGATGCTGGGAGACGCCAAAGACGCCAGCGATCTGGGCCGCGATTTCGGTGCAACCCTGACAGAGGCAGAGGTCAAATGGCTGGTGGCGCATGAATATGCACGCACTGCCGACGACATTGTCTGGCGCCGCTCAAAACTGGGCTTGCGCATGACAAATGACCAGATCGGGGCACTTGATGCCTATTTGGCTGCTTGAGCCTGACAGCAAGCGCGTTACGCTAGACCAAAATACGGGGGGACAAATGAGTTATATTCTGGCCATCGACCAAGGCACGACATCCAGCCGCGTGATCATCTTTGACGCTGACATGCGCATCAAGGCCACCGCACAAGAGGAATTCCCCCAGCACTTTCCGCAATCGGGCTGGGTGGAACACGACCCCTCCGATATCTGGTCGTCGGTGGCGTCAACCTGCCGTGGGGCCATTGAAAAGGCTGGCATCACCGCCGCCGACGTGGCCGCCATCGGGATCACCAACCAGCGCGAAACGACACTGGTTTGGGACAAAACCACAGGCGAGCCGATCCATAACGCCATCGTCTGGCAAGACCGCCGCACAGCGCCCTTTTGCGAGGAATTGCGTCGCGAAGGGTTCGAGGCGACGATCACGCAACGCACCGGTCTTTTGGCCGATCCCTATTTTTCGGGCACCAAGGTCCACTATATCCTGAACAAGGTCGAAGGTGCACGCGCGCGCGCCGAGGCGGGTGAATTGCTTTTTGGCACCGTCGACAGCTATCTGATCTGGAAACTGACGGGCGGCAAACGCCATGTCACGGACGCCACGAACGCGGCGCGCACGATGCTTTACGACATCCGCAAAGGCCGGTGGAGCACGACAATCTGCGACCGTTTCGGTATTCCGCAGGCGATGCTGCCAGAGGTGCTTGATTGTGCTGCTGATTTCGGGATGACCCGTGCGGATCTGTTCGGCAAAGAGCTTCCTATTCTGGGGGTTGCGGGCGATCAGCAGGCGGCGACTATCGGACAGGCGTGTTTCGCGCCAGGCATGCTGAAATCGACCTACGGGACGGGGTGTTTTGCGCTGCTCAACACCGGAGATACGCTGGTGGAAAGCAAAAAACGGCTGTTGGGCACCATTGCCTACCAGTTTGACGGCAAACCGACCTATGCGTTGGAAGGGTCAATCTTTATCGCCGGTGCGGTGGTTCAATGGTTGCGCGACGGTCTGAAAATCATTCGCGAGGCCAAGGAAACCCAACCACTGGCACAAACCGCTGATCCGGGGCAGGAATTATATATGGTACCGGCCTTTACCGGCCTTGGCGCGCCATATTGGGATGCGGATGCGCGCGGGGCGATCTATGGTCTGACGCGCAATTCCGGACCGGCAGAGTTTGCACGCGCCGCTTTGGAAAGCGTAGGCTTTCAAACGCGCGATCTGCTGGAGGCAATGAAGAGCGACTGGCAAACATCTGATAGCAAAGGTGTTTTGCGTGTTGATGGCGGGATGAGTGCGTCGGACTGGTCGATGCAATTCCTGTCTGACATCATCGGTGCGCCGGTGGACCGTCCCACTGTTCTGGAAACCACGGCACTTGGTGTTGCGTGGCTAGCCGGAAGCAGGGCTGGTGTTTATCCCGATCAGGACGGCTTTGCCGCCAACTGGGCGCTTGATCGCCGGTTCACGCCGCAGATGGACGCAGAGACGCGCGAGCGGCGCTATGAAGGTTGGCAGGATGCCGTTCGGCGGACGCTGACGACCTAGCGCCTTGCCATATCCCAGACTTCGAATTCGGCTGCGCGTTTTACGCGCAGTTTTTCCTCTGTTTCGGGTGACAGCTCCAGCGCCATGCTGGGCGAGACGTTCTTTTGTTTCAGGGTCAGTGTCACATCCAGCCGCCCCTCGAGATAGCCGATCACTTTGTCCCACTGTTCGTATTGAAACAGATGCCGGGCACCCATTTCGCCATCATTGATCCGCAGAAATTTGTTCTGTGAACCCACATTGGCAAACGGGGCAGGCTGTCCCTTGCAGTATTCCAGAACGAAATCATCAAAGCTGATGTCGCGTGTGCTGTTTTCGTGGCCGATCAAATCCTCCCGCGTGCGATACCTGTACCAACTACCAAGCCATGAGACGGGATTGCGCACAATCGCCATCAATTCGGGCTGCTGACCGCCAGCTTGTACGAAGAAGGGTTTAAGGAATCGTTTATAGCGATAGCAGGGCGCGTGTTTGAGATGCGGCGGATCGCGCAGCACCATGGACGCGCGCGGGGCAAGCGCGCCCTCCAACGCGGTCGATCCGGTCTTGGGTACAGCCAAGAGCACAAGATTTTCTTTCCAGAAAACAAGCATTTGTTTCGCGTTTCTCCCGGCCTTTGGCAGTCTTTCTAAAATATAAACCAATCTTTAACCACTGCCGGCGCAGGTTGATCCCCGAAATATTTGTTGCAATGTTCTCTTTTTGGTCCCATTAGTGAGGGGAACACAAAGAGAACAAAAGCAGTGATTGCCGCCCTGCGGGGGGCATGAAATAAGGACAGGACATATGGCAACGGCAGAACTCCTCAAAATGACTGACAAGAAGACAGCAGACAAAGAAAAGGCGCTGGAAAGCGCGCTGGCGCAGATCGAACGGCAGTTCGGCAAGGGCTCTATCATGAAGCTTGGCGGCCAGAATCAGATGCCCGATATCGAGGCGACATCGACCGGTTCGCTGGGTCTGGATATCGCGCTGGGGATCGGCGGCCTGCCAAAGGGGCGTGTGATCGAAATTTATGGCCCTGAATCCTCTGGCAAGACGACGCTGACCCTCCATGCCATCGCGGAAGAGCAGAAAAAGGGCGGTGTTTGCGCCTTTGTTGACGCCGAACACGCGCTTGACCCGTCCTATGCGAAAAAGCTGGGTGTGAACCTTGATGAGTTGCTGATTTCGCAGCCCGATACCGGTGAACAGGCGCTTGAGATTGTGGATACACTTGTCCGGTCCGGCGCGGTTAGCATGGTCATTGTCGACTCCGTCGCGGCCCTGACGCCCAAGTCCGAGCTTGAAGGCGATATGGGCGACAGCTCTGTCGGTGTGCACGCGCGTTTGATGAGCCAGGCCATGCGCAAACTGACAGGATCAATCAACCGGTCCGGTTGCATGGTGATTTTCATCAACCAGATCCGGATGAAAATCGGTGTGATGTTCGGCTCACCCGAGACCACGACCGGTGGTAATGCGCTGAAATTCTATGCCTCTGTCCGTCTGGACATCCGCCGGATCGGCGCGATCAAGGATCGTGACGAAGTTGTCGGCAATGCGACACGTGTCAAAGTGGTGAAAAACAAGGTCGCGCCACCTTTCCAGCAGGTTGAATTCGACATCATGTATGGCGAAGGCATCTCGAAAATGGGCGAACTGCTGGATCTGGGTGTTAAGGCCGGTGTGGTCGAGAAATCCGGCGCTTGGTTCAGCTATGGGGACGAGCGGATCGGACAGGGGCGCGAGAATTCCAAAGTCTATCTGCGCGAAAACCCCCGTATCGCACTCGAGATTGAAGACAAGATTCGCGCGGCGCACGGGCTTGAGTTTGACATGCCCGAGGGGCATGCAGATGACGGTGACGACGATCTGGTCGAGGTTTGATGCGCGCTGACACGTTCGTTGAGCGTGATGAATAATCACAGAAGGGGCGTCGCGATTGCGGCGCCCTTTTTCGTTATCAGGCAACACAAGCGGCTTATAATTTCGGGGCCGGACCCCCATCTGTTCCAAAGCGTTCCGTTTGCCGGTGGACAGTATGCGGGCGCAGGGCTATTTCCCTTATAAAGCTGACCCATTGGAATACTGTTATGACAAGTCTCGCCGACATCCGCGCAACCTTTTTGAACTACTTCGGCAAACAGGGGCACGAGATTGTTCCCTCCAGCCCATTGGTGCCGCGCAATGACCCGACGCTGATGTTCACCAACTCCGGTATGGTTCAGTTCAAGAACCTGTTTACGGGCATTGAGACCCGCGATTACACGCGCGCGACCACCAGCCAGAAATGCGTTCGTGCAGGCGGCAAGCACAACGATCTGGACAATGTGGGCTATACGGCACGCCATCACACATTCTTTGAGATGCTCGGCAACTTCAGCTTTGGCGACTATTTCAAGGCCGAGGCGATCGCCTATGCGTGGGAGTTGCTGACCAAGGATTTTGGCATCGACAAGGACCGGCTATTGGTGACGGTCTATCATACCGATGACGAGGCAGCAGAAATCTGGAAGAAAGTGGCTGGTTTCAGCGACGACAAGATTATCCGCATTCCCACCGATGACAATTTCTGGCGGATGGGGCCGACAGGGCCATGCGGCCCCTGCACCGAGATTTTTTACGATCACGGCGATCACATTTGGGGCGGCCCTCCCGGTTCGCCCGAGGAAGACGGTGATCGCTTCATCGAAATCTGGAACATCGTTTTCATGCAGAACGAACAGTTCGATGATGGCAGCCTGAAGCCACTGGAGATGCAGTCGATCGATACCGGCATGGGGCTGGAACGGATCGGTGCGCTGTTGCAAGGCAAGCACGACAATTATGACACGGACCTGATGCGCGCGCTGATCGAGGCATCTGCCGATGTCACCTCAAGCGATCCCGACGGACCCAGTAACACCCATCACCGTGTGATTGCGGACCACTTGCGCTCGACCTCTTTCCTGATTGCAGAAGGGGTGCTGCCATCCAACGAAGGGCGCGGCTATGTCCTGCGGCGCATCATGCGCCGCGCGATGCGCCATGCGCACCTGCTGGGCACCAAGGACCCCGTGATGCACCGTTTGGTGCCGGCGCTGGTGCAACAGATGGGCGCAGCTTATCCCGAACTGGGGCAGGGTCAGCGCCTGATCGAGGAAACACTTCTGAACGAGGAAGTACGCTTTAAGCAGACGCTTGATCGGGGATTGAAGCTGCTGGATGAGGAATTGGAACATCTGCCCGATAATGCAGCCCTTCCCGGGGAGGCGGCGTTCAAGCTTTATGACACCTACGGGTTCCCGCTGGACCTGACGCAGGACGCCTTGCGCGAAAAAGGGCGTGCGGTGGATACTGACGGTTTCGACGCGGCCATGGCAGCCCAGAAGGCCAAGGCGCGTGCCGCTTGGTCCGGCACAGGCGAGGCTGCGGATAGCGCGATCTGGTTTGATATCGCCGATACCCATGGGACGACCGATTTTCTGGGCTACGACACTCTGAACGCAGAAGGACAGATTGCTGCCTTGGTTGTGGATGGCGCGACGTCTGACAAAGCGGATGCCGACGTGCAGATCGTGCTGAACCAGACGCCTTTCTATGCCGAGGCCGGTGGTCAGGTCGGTGATGCCGGTACTTTGACCACGGAAACCGGTAAGGCGCAGATCACGGACACCAAGAAAGTGGCGGGGCTTTACATCCATTTCGCCAAAGTGACCGAGGGGCATATTGCCAAGGGGCAGGGCGCCGAATTGCAGGTCGACCCTGCGCGCCGTTCGGCCATTCAGGCCAACCACTCGGCCACCCATTTGCTCAACGAGGCGCTGCGCGAAACCCTTGGCGATCACATCGCCCAGCGCGGGTCATTGAACGCGCCGGACAGGTTGCGGTTCGACTTCAGCCATACCAAGGCGCTGTCGACGGACGAACTGGCTCAGGTTGAACGCGACGTGAACGCGCTGATCCGGCAGAACAGCACGGTTCAGACGCGGATCATGACGCCGGACGACGCGCGTGCCATGGGCGCACAGGCGCTCTTTGGCGAAAAATACGGCGACGAAGTCCGCGTTGTGTCGATGGGTCGTCAGGATGGGTCTGGCAAGGGCAGCGACGGGAATACCTATTCGCTGGAACTGTGCGGCGGCACGCATGTGTCGCGCTTGGGCGAAATCGGCGCCTTTGTGACCTTGGGCGATAGCGCGTCCAGCGCGGGTGTGCGCCGGATCGAGGCGCTGACAGGGCAGGCG
>JBFEQR010000139.1:0-6346 GCA_041549425.1 Yoonia sp.
CGCGCGGGTCGCTGGGGCGCGAATTCGAACGGCGCTTTGAAAGCTATAAACGCAATATCGTGCGGCCCTTCTTTCGGGATCATTTCGCCAAGATCGACCGGCAGATCGTGTTGGTCGATGTGCTGGGCGCGATCCACGCAGGGCCTGCCGCTTTGGATGATTTGCGCACGGCCATGGCGCGCATCCTCGGGGCGTTCCGGCCCGGACGGAATGACTTTCTGGCGCGGATTTTCAATGGGCGGCGGGTCGAGAAAATCCTGTTCGCCGCAACCAAAGCCGACCACCTGCACCACAGCCAACACCCGCAACTGACCGCCATCACCAAAGCGCTGCTGCGCGAAGCCGTGGACCGCGCCGATTTCGCAGGGGCACAGACGGCAGCCATGTCGATCGCAGCACTGCGCACCACGGTCGAGGACACGATCACCCATGAAGGGGCAGAGCTGAACGTGGTGCGCGGGCGCTTGCTGGACACCGGCAAACAAGCGGCTTTCTATCCCGGCGCGCTGCCCGATGATCCCACACATCTGCTGGCACCGGCGCGGGCGGGTTCGGACAAATGGCTGGATGCGGATTACAGCATCATGCGGTTCGCCCCTGCGCCCATCGCGCGCAAACCCGGTGACGGGCCGCCGCATATCCGGCTGGACAAGGCCGCGCAATTTCTGTTGGGGGACCGGCTATGACCAAAGGACCCGTCCTGATCGACCTTGATGACGCAAAACCGGCGCACCCCGATGCGGCCCCCGTCGTGCCCGATCTGTCGGAACCGCCGCAGGGTCAGGCGATGCAGCATGTAGCCGCCATTGCCACAAAACGCCCGTCGCGGCTGGCACGCTGGTTCTGGGGCCTGACGCTGTCGCTGACGGGTTTCATTGTCTCGCTGGCGGCATGGGATTATATCAATAACCTGCTGGCCCGCTCGCCGGTTCTGGGCGGGATCGCAACGGCGCTGATTGCCTTGCTTTGCACTGTGCTGGCGGTTATCGCCCTGCGCGAGCTGGCAGCCTTCGGGCGTTTGCGCAAACTCGACCGTATCCAGCACAGCGCGAAAGAGGCGCGGACCTCTGACAAACTGGCCGATGCACGCGACGTGGTCGGCCAATTGCAGCAACTTTACGCAAACCGCGACGATACCGCATGGGGGCGCGCCGAACTCAAATCCCGCGAGACCGAAATTCTGGACGCATCAGGCCTGCTGGGACTGGCGGAAACGGCCCTGCTGGCCCCGCTGGATGCACAAGCCCAGCGCGAGGTAGAGGCCGCCGCGCGGCAGGTCGCCACGGTGACGGCTATCGTGCCGCTGGCGCTTGCCGATCTGTTTACGGCACTCACGGCGAACTTGCGCATGATCCGGCGGATCGCGCAAATCTATGGCGGGCGCGCGGGGACATTGGGCAGTTGGCGGCTGACACGCACGGTCCTGACCCATCTGGTGGCAACCGGTGCGGTTGCCGTAGGCGATGATCTGATCGGTTCGGTCGCGGGTGGCGGTGTGCTGTCAAAGGTGTCGCGGCGGTTCGGCGAAGGCGTCGTCAACGGCGCACTGACCGCACGCGTGGGCATTGCCGCGATCGAAGTCTGCCGGCCGCTGCCATTCGAAGCGGTCAGAAAGCCCAGCGTCAGCGGGCTGGTCAGCCGCGCCCTTAGCGGCTTGTTCGGCCGGAGCGCAGGCTAGATGCCAGTGCAGAGCGCGGACTAGGCGCGCTCTGCTGTTTTCAGAACTTCGCGTGCATTTTCATCCAGCCGGTCGACCAGTTCATCGACTTGCGGAAACCGCGGGTCGATTTTGGACCGGTACTTGGCCAGATTGAGAACATTGCCCTGATGGGCCCGCGCAGGCTTGGAAAAACGGTGAGTGGTGTGGTGTGGGCTTTGGTATAACAAGCTGTATCCTTTCGCGGTTAACGTGACTTTTGACCGTTGCCGCAGAAGCGACCGCACTGAATACAACCGTAAGAATAGCGCGTCCGCCTGAAAGGCCAAGGCCCTTCTTCGCGATTTATGAAATTTTTGCGCATTGTTTTACAAACGTTGCGCCGCGACGTCGATTGACAGGAATTGAACATTTGTTCATTTTCCTGACATGCTGACGCAATGTCCCACCCTGCACGCGACCCGCGCCCGTTTCGAATGGGCCATCCCCGCGCGCTACAATATCGGCTGGGACATCTGCGACAAACATGCAGAACGCACGCCGCAACAGCCTGCAATTTTTGACGTTGGCGATGACGGGTCGGTCGAAATATGCAGTTTCGGGGCCTTGCGTGATCTGTCCAACCAACTGGCCAACGCGCTTTGCACGACAGCACAAAGGGGTGACCGCATTGCCGTGCTGTTGCCGCAGTGTATCGCGACGGCAGCAGCCCATATCGCGATCACCAAGATGGGCGGGGTTTCCCTGCCTCTTTTCACCCTGTTCGGGCCAGAGGCCCTGTTGCACCGCTTGCGCGATTCGGGGGCGCGGATCGTCATCACCAATGCAGCCGGTGCGGCAACACTGAACACACTCGCCCCTGATCTGTCCGCGCTTGAGCGCGTCCTTTGCATCGACGGCGCACAGGACGGTGCAGAGTGTTTTCACAGCGTCTGTGCCGCACAGCCCCCAACCTTCACCCCTGTCGATACCGCCGCCGATGATCCGGCAATTCTGATCTACACCTCCGGCACAACCGGCGCGCCCAAAGGTGCGCTGCATGCGCACCGCGTTCTGCTGGGCCACCTGCCCGGTGTGGAAATGAGCCACGATTTCTTTCCGCAGGACGGTGACAAAATCTGGACACCGGCAGATTGGGCATGGATCGGAGGGCTTCTGGATGTGCTGATGCCGGCCTTGCACCACGGTGTCCCTGTCGTGGCGTGTCGTTTCCCCAAGTTCACGGCCAAAGCCGCCTTTGACCTGATCCGCACCCACGGTATCCGCAACGCCTTCCTGCCACCGACCGCGCTGAAACTGATGCGCCTTGAGACACCCGATGCACCGGTTCCCATGCGCTCTGTCGCAAGCGGGGGCGAGACTTTGGGCAAAGAGCTGATTGCATGGGGGCAGTCGGTTTTCGGCACCACGATCAACGAATTTTACGGGCAGACCGAATGCAACATGATCGTGTCCTCCTGCGCGGCACTGGCGCCTGCGGAACCCGGGGTGATGGGTTTTGCCGTGCCCGGCCATACGGTCGATGTCATTGACGCGCAGACGGGGGCGCCCTGTCCTGTCGGGGCCGAAGGCAGCATCGCTGTGCGCGCCCCCGATCCGGTGATGTTTTTGCACTATTGGAACAATCCTGCCGCAACAGCCGCGAAATTCATCCATCTGGACGGGGCCGACTGGCTGCTGACGGGGGACAAGGGCTGCAAGACACCCACAGGGCGGATACGCTTTATCGGCCGTGATGACGACGTGATCAGTTCGGGCGGCTATCGCATCGGACCTGCGGAAATCGAGGACTGCCTGCTGACGCATCCTGCGGTGCAACTGGCGGGGGTCGTGGGCAAACCCAACCCGATCCGCGGGACAGTCGTTGCGGCCTATATCCAGTTGGCAAAGGGCTTTGAGGCCTCCACCGATTTGGCCGACGAGATCGCAAACCATGTGCGTGCGCGGCTGGCGGCCTATGAATTTCCCCGCGTCGTGCGGTTTATCGACGACATGCCGATGACAACCACGGGCAAGATCATCCGCGCCGATTTGCGCGCGCGCGCCGAAAAGGAAGCGGCAAACGACTGACGATACAGGCCTGTGTGATGTGGCCAAAGGGCGCAACCGTCGCGCGGCGCAAACCGCCGGATCGACGAAATTCGGCCCAGAAAACACCGCATTTGCTCAATACGCTAAATTTAGTGGCAACGATCATAAGTGTTACAATGCGTTTTCTCAGTTTCCTCGGCCCCGAAGCCACCCTTTTTCTGACCACAGGTGCGATCGTCTATGTGGTCAAGGCGATCACCTGAAACCACACGCTCCGGCAATTGTTTGAACTGCCCCGAAAACTCCCTACCTTAAAGCATGACACTGCGACCAAGGAGTGATGCAATGTTCGACCGTGCCGCAGTGACTGCTCTTCTTTTGATGTTTGGATTGCCTGCCAGCGCTGCCTGCACCGGCGAAGGCTTTTATGATCTGATGCCTGCGGACGACCGTGCAGCGCTGGTGCAAAGCGCCGCCGAAATCCCCTATGGTGAAGGGGTGACATGGACGGCGACCAAGGGCAGCGACACCCTGACGGTCATTGGCACGATGCACATCCACGACCCGCGGCTTGAAATCACCCGCATGAAGGTGCAGGCGGCGGTGCAAAACGCCGATCTCGTGATGCTCGAGGCCACACCGGTGGAAGAGGCCCAGCTTAAACAGGCGATCGTCACCAATCCGGGGCTGTTTCTGATCATGGATGGCCCCACCCTGCCCGAACGTCTGGACGAAGAGACATGGCAAATGGTCGCCGCAGCGGCCAGCGAACGCGGCATCCCGTCTTTCATGGCCGCCAAAATGCAGCCTTGGTATCTGTCGCTGACCCTTGCGATCCCCGCCTGCGCGCTCAGCGATATGATGGCGGGGCTGACAGGGCTCGACAAGATGATTGTCGCTGACGCCACCAATGCGGCGGTGCCGCTTCAGGCGATCGAACCCTACACCACCCTTTTCGCGCTTTTCGGTGACGAAAGCATCGACGAACAGGTCGATATGCTGCGGGTCAACATGCTGGTACCCGACCTGCAGGAGCAGCTTTTCGTGTCCATGCTGGACCTCTATTTCAAGGAAGAGATCGGCAAACTGTGGGATATGTCCCGCTTTGCCATGGCGCGGGTGCCGGGCATTGATCCTGCCGAGGGCCTCAGCATGTTCACCGAAATGCAAGAGGCGCTACTGGACACGCGCAACATCGCATGGCTTCCCGTCATCACCGAAGCAACGATTGCGCATGATGATATCGTGGTGGCTGTCGGGGCTGCGCATCTGATCGGCGATCAGGGCATCTTGCAGCTTTTGGAAAACGACGGCTGGACCATCGCACGCATCCCCTAGGCGTCGCCAAAATCCTTCAACCCTTGTCGGCCTGCATCCGTCAAATCATAAACACCCCGCTCCACGCGGATGAACCAGCCATAGTGATCGGCGGCCATGATCTGCGTGGCTTGCGGCACTTCGGCCCAGTTTTTGACCTGCGCCCCCTTCGAGGGCCCGTGCACCGCCAGAAACCGCGCGCATTTCAGGGCATCCTGCCGATAGCCCGTGACAATGCCGTGGCGGGTGGCCCCGCCCGCATTCGGATCACCGTCAAGCCGGTCAAAGGCGCGCAACAAGCGCGTGTTTTTCTTTTTGGACTGGCGCGCGGCATAGGGGCCGGGATCAGCCAGAACCTCGACAAAGCCGTCACGCAGGCGCACGGTCATCACGCCCAACCCCGCGCGGCGGGCCAGTTTCACATTCGCCTTCAGCGCCTTGGCCTTGCCCCCCGCAGGAACCGCCAGATAGACGTTTTCGGTGACGCCCAACCGGTCCACGCCCTGATGAAACAAAGCCAGAGAGAACCCCAGCTTGATCTCAACGACGACCAGATCGCCACCGCGACGGCCCACAACATCGGCAGCACCCACTTCACCTTTGACGTCATAGCCCTGTCGCTGCAAATGGGCTTTGATAAAGGGGTACAGGTCGGCTTCGCGGGGCATGTCGGTCTCCTGCTGGACAGCCAAATGGAATTCGCGGACAGGCGCAAGGCCTATGGGGTGACAGTGCTGACGCGCCCTCTTATATACAACGCAAACATAGCCCCCATGATAGGTAATCCGCATGACAACGCTCGTATTTGGCCATAAATCCCCCGACACCGACAGCACCGGATCGCCCCTGATCTGGGAATGGTTCCTGAACCACACGGGCATCACGGCCAAAGTCGCCCTACTGGGCACACCCAACACCGAAGCCACCTTTGTCGCCAAGCGCTGGGGCTTTGGTCTGCCAGAGGTGATCGGGGATGTCGAAGACGGCCAATCCTGCGTGATCGTCGACACCAACAACCCTGCCGAATTGCCCGCGAACATCAACAACGCCGATGTGCTTGCAATCATCGACCACCACAAGCTGGCAGGCGGGCTTGAAACGAAGAACCCGATCAACATCACTATCCGGCCTTTGGCTTGCACCGCCACGATCATGCATCAGATGATGGGCGATCACGCAGGGCACATGCCCGAGGGCATCAAGGGGCTGATGCTGTCTTGCATCCTGTCCGACACGCTGGCCTTCCGGTCACCCACAACAACCGACATGGACAAGGATCTGGCAGAGGCGCTTGCAAAGGGGCTTGGCATCGACATCGCGTCCTACGCCAGCGAAATGTTC
>JBFEQR010000140.1:0-6334 GCA_041549425.1 Yoonia sp.
ACGATCCCCGCCATCTGCACGATCATGTAAAGCGACAACGACTTGCCACGGTTTTCATTGCTGGAGGCGTCGTTCAGCCAGCTTTCAGCGGTGATATAAAGACCGCAAAAGCAGAACCCGATAATGACGCGCCCGACAGTCCAGGCCCAAGGGTCAAGCAGAATGGGATAAGAGATCAGGACAGCCGACACCATCGACCCCAAAGCCGCAAAAACCCGCACGTGGCCCACGCGGCGGATCAATTCCGGCGTGAACCGCGAACTGAACAGGAACCCCATGAAATAGCCCGACATGACGATGGACAGTGAAAAGGTGCTGAACCCTTCGACTTCGCCCCGCAGGCCAAGCAGCGTGCCTTGCAGACCGTTGCCCACCATCAGCATGAACATGCCAACGAATAAGGCCCAAGAGTTGGTGAAAACCTGAAACATGATGCCTGTCCTCTCGCCGCGGTTGCCTCCGCCCTATCACACGATTCCCGTGACAGTACATCCCCCCGAAACGACACCGTCAGACTTGTTTGCGCCTTTCGTCACGGCAGCAAAAGCGAACTGTCCCCATAGGAAAAGAACCGGTAGCGCTCTGCGATCGCATGGGCATAGATCGCGCGGATTTCCGCGACACCCATCAAGGCCGAAACCAGCATCATCAACGTCGACTTTGGCAGATGGAAATTCGTCATCAAACCGTCTGCAATCTGGAATTCGAAACCAGGTGTGATGAAGATATCGGTGGGACCGGTCCAAGGCTGTATCTGTCCGCCTTGCGCAGCACTTTCGATCAGGCGCAGGGCGGTCGTGCCCACGGGAATAACGCGGCCCCCTGCCGCCTTGGTGGCGTTGATCTCTGCGGCAGCCTTTGCCGTGACCTCGCCCCATTCGGCGTGCATCTTGTGGTCGCGCACATCATCGACCTTGACCGGCAGGAATGTGCCCGCCCCCACATGCAACGTGACATGGGTAAACGCGACGCCGCGTGCGGCGAGCGCCTCAAGCAACGGTCCATCGAAATGCAGCGAGGCCGTCGGCGCCGCAACCGCCCCCGCATGGCGCGCCCAATAGGTTTGATAATCGTCCTTGTCGGCTTCGTCCGCTGGTCGCTTGGCTGCGATATAAGGGGGCAAAGGCATCGCACCCACAGCGGCCAGCGCCGCGTCGAAATCATCGCCCGTCAGGTTGAACTGCAAAAACCCCTGCCCGTCCGCGCGTCCTGTCATTGTCGCACTCAGCACATCGGAAAAAACGATCTCCTCGCCTTCGCGCAGCTTCTTCAAGGGCTTGACCAGCGCCGACCACGTGCCGTCCGCGCGCGGCTCCAGCAGGGTGACCTCGATGCGGGCGGCAGTTTCGCCCGCCTCGCCGCTGCGGTGGCGCAGACCTGACAAGCGGGCGGGAATGACTTTGGTGTCGTTCAGGACCAACCGGTCACCCGGTTGCAGGATATCGGGCAACTGATTGACAATCCGGTCCTGGATGTCTCCCCCCTGCGCCAGCAACAACCGCGCCGACGATCGCGGGCGGGCAGGACGCGTGGCGATCAGTTCTTCGGGTAGATCAAAATCGAATTCACTCAGCTTCATTGCGTTATATCCGGTGCCGGCCTGCGGAATATCTCTCGGAACATGCCGGGCGTCAGCGCCGAGAGCGGGTTAACAGCGACCTGCGGCGCATCCGTGGAGCCCAGAACGGTGTAGCTGAACCCGATCAACCCCTCGCCCTTGCGCGTCAGGAACGACCCGATACTGTTCACCAAAAAGAACGGCGACACGACGCCCTGCAGGTCAATCTGCTTGTCGGCCAGCGTGTACGTCCCATCCACCGAAATGCCAAGACCGGGACCGACGGCGCTGGCCTCTGACACGATAATCTGCGCGGGCGTCAGGCGGAAACTGGCCTCGACCTGATCAAAGGCAAGCCCCTGCCCGTCCAACTGCTGCAACAGCCCCACGACGCTGATCGCATCCAGCAGGGCTGCCATCGCAGGGGCGTCGCGCACACGGATGTCGCGCATATCCAACGCTCCGTCAAAGGTGCCCGCCGCGACCGACGGTAACAGCGTCAGGTCAAGCACCCCTCCCAAGGCGTTTTGCATCAGCCCTGCGGCGCGCAAAACAGCCCCCGCATCCGCACTGCGTAACCGCACGGCAGAGCGCCCGTTGCGCGGGGCCACCGTACCTTGCACCAAAGCGGACCCGTTCAACTGGCCCCGAAAATCCCCGCGGAACCCGCCGTCAGCGCGGAAATCACCGCGAAAACCGGTCAGGGCGATGCCTTCGGTCACCTGCAATCGGTCCAGTGCAATCGTGATCGGCCCACCGCCACCCTGACCGCCGCCAAAGCGCGCGCCGCGCAGATCAAGCGCACCGCCAGCAATTTCCACCGCCACCGGCTGGCCCGCCCCCCGACCGCGCAAGGTGATGGGCGCGTTCAGCCAATCACCGACCTGCACCCGCGCAAAGCGCGCGGCCTCCAGCCCGCCTGCGGCATTCAGATCAATGCGCCCTTCTGCCTCCAACCCGCCGCCACGGATCAGCAAGGCATCAACCTGCGGCACCGGCCCCAGCGCGCCGGACAGGCGCAGTTCACCTTGCGTTTGCGGCCCCTTGGCCCAGCCGACGGCAGGCAAGGCCACTGTCAGTCCCACCAGATCGGAGGTCAGTGAAAACGCAGGGGCCGTATCTTTTTGAAACGAAATCGCCAGTTCTCCGGTGCCGCGTCCGTCGATTGTGCCTGGCGGCAGGGCGATCCCGAATTCGTCCAGAAACACCTGATCCAGATCGACCTCGGCCAGCACGCGGCTGCCGGGCCTTTCGGGGTCACCAAAGCGTTGTTCCCACACGCCAAGCGCACGCACTTGCCCGACCTGCACAGGCCCCGCGATATTGATCCCCGCACGGCTGGCCCGCACAGTCAGTTCCGGAGCAACAAACGCGCGTCCGGGCAAAAGCGTTTCACTGCGCACGCGCGTCAGCTGCGCGGTCATGTCAAGCGCGATGCTGTCGGGATCGGGGCGCGGCATCAGGGGCCATGTGACGCGCCCCTGCGTGAGGGCGCGTCCGTCGGCAATGGTCACCGGCAGATTGGCCTTGTCCATAAACGAAAACGGCGGCTGGTTCAGAATGGACAGGGTGCCGGTCAGCGCCCCCTCGGCGCGCAAATCAAGGATCGCAGGCGACGGGTTCCGGCGCAGATCGGCAATCGTCAGGTTCGAGCCCGCCAGATCGACCAAGCCACCCTGCGGCGCACGCAGATGACCTGCATCCAGACTGACCACAAAGCGACTGTCGACAATACTCGCCACACCCACGGCCCCTTCGACGGGGGGGATGGCGCGCAGGAACTTGATCTCGTTATCGGCAAAGGCGAACCCCAGCGCGAACTGCGGCGCGCTCTCGGGGCGGACACGGACCCCTGCAACGATGTCGCGCAACTGTCCGCCGGTCAGGTTCTTTGCAAACCACGCCCTAGAGCGGGGTTTCATCGACACCGGCCAGAAGGTCACGAAATCCTCCGGCGCAATCTGGTCCAATGCGGCATCCAGCCGGATATCCCACCCCGCATCCGTTGCCCGCAATGCGCCATCGGCGATCACGCGGGTGTCTTGGGACTGCATGACCAATTGCCCGATCTCGATCACGAAAGGATCAAACCGCGCGCGCAAATCCAGCGACAGCTGCGGGATCGCAGGCGGGGTGTCAAAAAGGCCCGGCGGGTTGATCGCTACATCGCGAAACCGCAATTGCGCCAAAAGCGCGCCGGGCAAACCGTCACGAAAGTCGCGCAGATAGGCATCGCCCTCGGCGGCAAAGCGACCCCATTCGGTTTGCAGTTCCATTTCGGAAAATGAAATAAGATCGCGCACCGGATCATAGGTGAAATAGGTCTGCGCCTGGTCAAAGTGCACGGGCGGCGTGGCCGGATTGGGCTGAAAGGCCCCCCGCCCCAGATCAAGACGCGCATTCAACGGCCCTAACGCGCCGGTTTCGTCCAGCGTGGTGCGCATGGCGGCGGTGATGGGTGCCTCGATCCCGCGCAACCAGCTTAGCGCGGGCGACTGGTCGGCAATGTCGGCTGCGGCGGCATCCGCAAGGTTGAACCCGATTTGCGCAGCACGGCTGCCGCGGGGACTGACATAGGACAGCTGCACATCCGTGGGCACAGCGCGCCCCGACAAGAGCGAAAAATCGCCTCGGATCTCGGTCTGCCCGCCGCGCAGGTCCAGCACAGCCGTACCCCCGTCCACGATCCAGCTCCGGCCCGCCCGCGCGTCGTCGAAATTCACCACCAGCCCGTCGGCCTGCACAAGCTCCAGCGCCTCCAAGGCGGGGCGCTCGAACAGCGCGTCAAACTGGTCCAGCAACAAAGGCAGGGACTGCGCCTGCCCGTAGCCCGCACCACCACCGGCGAAAGCAAAGGACAGATCACCGTTGGCAGCACGCCGCAGGTTGATCTGCGCCCCGATCAGGCGGACCTCCTGCATCAGCACATCGCGCTGCAGGATCAGCCCGCGCGGCGACATCAGGCCTTCGACCACCGGCACACGGGTAATCGTGGCCCCATCGGCACCCACAAACTGGGTGTCGACAAGACGCACACGCGGGTGCAGGTCACGCCCGATCCGCACGGTGATCAGACCGAACTCAAGCCGTGATCCGTTCACTACCTCGTTGGCGCGCGCCTCGATGCGGGTTTTGATCCACGTGGGAGCCGTGATCTCGCGATCAATCATCATCACGGCAGCCGCGGCCACAAACACCAAGGGCAGCAGACACACGACAAACACCGCACGCGCCCAGAACAGCCAGCGCGCAATGCGGCGTGACAGGTCAGGACGGGCCTTGGTGGGGGGGGCTTCTTCGGTCATGCGGTCTGTGCTTGGGCCCATGTATTTTTCTACAGCCCCTTTATCTTCGCCTGTCACGGTCTAAAACAAAACCAGGAAATGCAGTTGGAAGGACATGCCATGACACATCCCGCCACAGGCGACGCCGCGCCCGCCATCAGCCTGCCCCGCGACGGTGGCGAAATCGTGAACCTGTCGGATTTCGCAGGCAAGAAAGTGGTGGTCTATTTCTACCCCAAAGACGACACCCCCGGCTGCACGAAAGAGGCGATCGGCTTTACGGATATGGTCGATGAATTTGCAGCCGCCGACACGGTGATCCTTGGCGTGTCCAAGGACAGCGTGAAAAAGCACGACAAATTCGTGGCCAAGCATGATCTGAAAATCGCGCTCCTGTCGGACGAAGACGGTGACATCTGCGAACGCTACGGGACATGGGTCGAGAAAAACATGTACGGCAAAACCTACATGGGCATCGAACGGGCCACCTATCTGATCGGCGCCGATGGCAAAATCGCGCAGCTCTGGCGCAAGGTCCGCGTGCCCGGCCATGTCGAAGCGGTTCTTGAAGCGGCCCGCGCGCTGTGACGCTGACAGAAATGGCCATGGCGGTGCTGACCACCGCTGACGGTCGGGCCAAGACCGCACTGTCGCGCGCCTATGCCGCACAATGGCAGGCCGCCCGCGCGGCAGGCACGCCATTTGAGGTTGGCACAGCGTCGCCGCCGCTGCGGCCTGCCCGCCCTGACAAGCCCGAACTACTTGATCCGCGCGACGTGCCCCACCGCAAACCGGGGACCGAGGCGGGGCGCATCGCGCTATTGCACGCTGTGGCCCATATCGAACTGAACGCGGTGGACCTGCATTGGGACATCATTGCACGGTTTTCAGACACGCCGCTGCCTTTGGGCTTCTATGACGACTGGGTCAAATCGGCAGACGAGGAATCCAAACATTTCAACCTGATGTGCGACTGTCTGGAGGAACTGGGCAGCTACTACGGTGCCTTGCCCGCCCATGCGGGCATGTGGCGTGCCGCCGAAGACACCGTTGACGACCTGATGGGCCGTCTGGCCGTGGTGCCGATGGTGCTCGAGGCGCGTGGACTGGATGTCACACCGGGCATGATCAAGATTTTCAGGCAAGCCAAAATGACCAGTGCCATCGCGGCACTTGAAACGATCTACGCCGAAGAGGTGCACCACGTGGCCTACGGGTCGAAATGGTTCCACTTTCTGTGTGGCCGCCATGATCTGGACCCCACAGGGGTGTTCCACGATCTGGTGCGCAAGTATTTCCACGGTAATCTCAAACCCCCGTTCAACGAAGAAAAGCGCGCCGAGGCGGGCATCCCCCCTGATTTCTACTGGCCCCTTGCAGGCACAACAGCCGCCGCGGTGAAACTCTGACACGCCTCGGCGGTTCCTTGCGCGAGGCCAAATGCATCGGCGGCGTTCACCACTTTGTTGGCGCAAAATTCTTGCAGCCCAAC
>JBFEQR010000141.1:0-6317 GCA_041549425.1 Yoonia sp.
CGGCCGTGCTGAGCGGCCCTGTACAGGCGTTCTCTGAGGATACGGGCGAATTCGAAGGCCTAGAATTTGTGGCCCAGACCCGCATTCCCGGCCCTGCGGGTGAAAACCTGTCGTTGTGTCATCGGACAGATGATTTTCGTATCATGGGGCTGACGCTGGTCAGCAATGCGTTAGACTATGTGTTGTCGCCAGACGGCTGCACCGCGCAGATCACCCGCAACTTCAGTGCCGCGCAATTGCAAACCGCCCAAGCGCTCAATCTGGTTGATCCGGCCCTGCCAGCCGTTCCCAAAAACAGCCTTGAACGCAATATCCTGAATTCCGCGCTTTGGGTCGGACTGATCCTTGCGGTGATGGCCGTGATTATCCGGCGCACAAAATCGCTGATGGGGCGCGACCTGCGGCGTCCCATGCGCAAAAAGGCCAGTGACCGGCTTTTGACCGTGCTGTGCTATGTCAGCAAATGCGACGGGCTGGTGTCATCAAAGGACATCGCGCTGATCGTCGCCACGGCACAGCGCCTGACGCGGCGGACAGTCAGGTCGGAACAGGTGGTCCACATCAGCGACCACATCGACCTTGACCTGTCCATGCATGACTTTGTGGCCTTCGGGCGCGGGCTGAGTGATAGTGAAAAAGACACCATGATGCGCGGTGCCTTCTATATGGCGCTTGCCAGTGGCCGCATCCTTCCAGCCGAGCATGCGTTCCTGTCCGACCTTGCCCACGGCATCGGCATGCCCGGCGAGGATTTCCGCCGCGTCATGAACCAGAGCCTGCTGGACATGGATCTCTACCCGCCGGATTAACCCTTCAGCAGGCGTAAACCCTGCGTGGCATCCGTGCGCACCGCAAGCCGCAACCCCGGCTCATCCCCTGCTTTCAGTGCCGCCAGAATCAGCTTGTGGTGATAGGGCGGCTCAGTCCGGTTCAAACGTCCGTAAAGCGCCCGCATCGTCGGCCCCAGTTGCAGCCAGACCGTTTCGGTCATCGCCAGCATCGCAGGGGCCTGCGCGCGCAGATAAAGCGTGCGATGGAATTCAAGGTTCAGGCGGATATAGCCCGTCGCATCATGGCGTGCGATCACCTGACTGACGCCTTGGTTGATGGCCTCCAGCCGGTCGATCAGGGCAAAGTGGGCACGCGGCAGGGCGCGGGTCGCCAGTTCAGGCTCCAGCAGGGCGCGCAGGGTCGCAAGCTCTTCGATCCGGTCATTCGATAAAGCGGGCGTCGAGACACGCCCTGAAGACGACAGGAACAACGCACCTTCGGCCACCAACCGGCGCACGGCTTCGCGGGCGGGGGTCATCGAAACATCGTAGCTTTTGCCGATCCCGCGCAAGGTCAGTGCCTCGCCCGGCGGGATTTCGCCGTGCATGATGCGGGTCCGCAGGGCGCGGTAGACCCGTTCATGGGCGGCGGTGGTATTTTCTTGCGGCCGTGGCTGGATCATCATGGTCTATTTGTGATCACGGATGACAGTGCCGTCAATCATCGAAACGCACACGGTGCAAACTGTCGCCATGACGGCGCAACCATGCGCGATATGTTTCGTAGGCAGGGCAAAGGTCCGCAACAACGGCCCAGAATGCCGGTTGGTGGTTCATTTCCACCAGATGGGCCACTTCATGGGCGGCCACGTAGTCAAGAACCGCAGGCGGGGCCATAATCAGGCGCCACGAATACATCAACGTGCCTTGCGACGAACATGACCCCCAGCGCGAGCGTGTGTCGCGCAACGACAACCGCGCATAGTCCCGCCCGACAGCCTGCGCATAGCGGTCGGATGCCGCTGCTAGCGCGTCGCGTGCGTGATGGCGGAACAGGGCCTTGATCTGCGGGCCCACCGGCTTGTCGGCCGCGACCTCGATTGTGTCTGTGTGGATCGTCGCGCGGGCACGGGCGCCGGCAACCACGGTCAGGGGCAGACCCCGAAACGGCACGGTTTGCCCCGTGACAGCTTGCACGGTCGGCTGCATTTGCCCCAGATGGCCGCGCAACCATTCTTCCTTGCTGGTCAGAAAAGCGATTCCCTCGCGGGTGGGCGTGCGCTTGGGCAAGGTCAGGGTCACCCGCCCGTCCAGACGGGATACCCGCAACGACAACCGCTTGGCGCGGGTGGAATGGCGCAAAGTCACGTCGATTGGGGGGTTGCCATGCAGTCTGTGACGGCCCATATCCTGCTACTCATGATTACGGGTGCCAAAGGCTTTGACACGCCCCGCCTGTTATGGCAGTTGGCACCGATCACCCGCAAGGGTCCGACTTATGTTTTTGAAGGGATAGCCTATGCCTAAGGAAGAGTGGGGCACAAAGCGCCTTTGCCCCGAAACCGGCAAACGCTTTTACGACCTGAACGCCAATCCGATCATCAGCCCCTATACGGGCAACGAAGTGACCGTGGACACATCCAAAACCCGCACGATGGTCGCAGATGCCGAAGACGCGCAGACCACCAAGATGAAAGAGACGTCAGAGGACGACGATCTGGTGCTTGATGACGACGACGACAGCGATGACGTCGATCTTGGCGATGATGTGCTGGAAGACGATGACGACGACACAGTGTCGCTGGACGAGCTGGCCGACGTCGCCACAAACGACGACGATTAAAACATCGCATCGGGGCGCGATTTCTACTTGATCTCGCCCTGATCGCTGCATAGACAGCGCGCACAGCGAATGCTGTCAGGATGGGGCCTTAGCTCAGTTGGGAGAGCGCTTGCATGGCATGCAAGAGGTCAGGGGTTCGACTCCCCTAGGCTCCACCAAACCCACTCATCAAAACATTTTTTAAATATTTGTTTGAACTCCCCGTCTGAATACCGTGTTTACTTTGTGAGCGGCGCGGTTCGACCGTCCATCGCAGCATCATTTTGGCTCGGAACAAATTTCACTTATGGCCCGTCCGGCGGCTGCATGCACTGCTACCACACCTATGAGGCTCTGGCTGGATGCGATGCGAGCGACGGGGGCCATCTTGCCCGGCGACAGGCCGAATACCATTTGATCTGCGGCCAGGTGGCGGTTGAGATCGGCGGTTGGGTCGATGTCGAGATAGGTTAGGCTTCGCAGAATCACCCTAGAACTGGGCCTCAAAGACATAAGTTCACGCTTTCTCTGGAAAGCCGAGACTGGTTCGAATTCGTCTGACAGCACCAGCGAGCGCGATCAGTCATGCCCGGGTGGCACAAAGCGCCTCTTTATTCGCCACGGAAATCACGCGTGAATTGATCCAATAAATCCGAGGCCTTAGCCTGACACCGACCGCGTAGCAGCAGATTGTCCGGCCCTCAAGCGGCCACGTCGGGGAATCTCGCAGTCCAAAGCGTGCTCACGCTTTCCGCCAATATTGACTAATGTCAACTTCTCCGCCTCGACTCTGGTGTACTTTAAGACTTGGGAAGTTGGTAGTGTCGCCACGACAGACTGAAGTGTCCCGAGCATATGCCGCTGCACCTAAGATGCAGTATGGGTGAGAATAAGAAGCGACAACTCTCTGAGTTGTGCTTGAATGCCAATATCCAATTATTATTAGTCCACTCGACGTGTGCCCGTCATTACCAGACATTCCCGCAAACCGTAGCCTATAGGGGGTTCTAGTCATGGCTATTAATCCGATTTCCACTGACCTTATCCACGATCAGTCGTTGGGCACGACCGACAGCGACATCGACTACAACGACGGAACGACAAATGACCTTGAGTCATTGTCCAATGATTTTTACATACTTCTAGTGAATGCTGGGCTGATCACCGATGCGGTGGACGCCACTGCGACTTTTGGCGATCGCGTCGGCATCGCGGCCAGTCCCGATGACTGGATCACCGTGAACGACACTGGCACAGTTTCCGAATTGCGCTTCGCCGCCGACGGATCGGGAGGCGCGCTCGACGGTGATATCTGGACCGACGGGGTAACAAATGTCCTGACCGCCGATACGAACGAGATCATCTACCTGTACGCGGTCGAAGGCGGAACAGTCCTCGTCGGCTCGACAACGGCACCGGAAGATGCGTCTTGGGGCGGCACACTGCCCGATGAATTAGGTGATTTTTCGACCGATTCGATCGTGATCGTGGGCTACCTCGACACTGCGTCTGACCAGAAATCGGCGGAGGTCTATTACGGTTCTTTCCGTGCCGTAACAAACCCTAACCCGAATCTCGACGATGCTGATTATGTGGATCTTGCCGACAACGTCTGGGTCTACGGCAATACGCAAGAGATCCTGACCTTCTCGGGCCTTGATCCCAAGAAGTTCCTGTTCGGCCTTGCCGGAGAGGATGCCTCGGATGGTTCGGCTACTTCGAAGATTTTCGTGCTGGGCGAGGACTACAACGTGAAGTCGAACACCGATGAAGACTATGAAAAAGGGAATACGAGCGGCGCTCTGCTCAATACGAGCTCCGCCGGTAAGTTCAGCCTGACGCCCAACCTCGACATCGCCACCGTGGGAGTCAACAACCAGAGCACCAACCCGGGCCAGGGCATCTTCGTGGCTATCACGCTGACCGATCAGCCTGTGGGTAACTACTACAAGGGCTCCGACGCCGATGATCTTGACATCATACAGACGCAGTCAGAGATGGGCTTTGGCATCGTGCAGGCGGTGGGTGATACCACAGGCATCGAGGTCGAGCTGAGCGGCTACTTCGGCAATTACACCGACGGAGCCGATCTGATTGCTGATACGGGTGCCACTCAGGGCGATCCTGACCAGACCCTTGGCGATACAGCAGATGTTGTTCCGATCAGTTCTGTAAAGGTAACATGGCCCGTGGGCGATGAGTTGCCCGACGGGACCTATGAATCGCTCGAAGTGATTTTCGACGCATCGACCGCGCACCATGAATATGACCTTAACGGACGCATGATTGTCGTTGATTTTGTCGACGGCTCTGGCGATGGCCCGACCAAGGTCATCCTGAACGGTGTCGATTCGCAGGACCTGATCACGCTGGACTGGCAAGGCGATGTCGATCACGCGCTTCTGCACACCAATGCCGGCGCGATCGACTGGGGCGTCGTATCGACCGAGATCGGCGGCGAGATTTCCGCAAACGTAGGTGCCAACATGCTCCACGACGATGACGGTCCGGTCGCCTCAGTTTCTGCAGGAACCGATCCAGGCATCGTCTATCTGTTTGATGGCAACGCCACGACGGACGGCAACTGGGAAGGCAACAACAACACTGGGTATCCAACCGATGACGCTGCGGCGAACCA
Source organism: Yoonia sp. (assembly GCA_041549425.1). Taxonomy (GTDB): domain Bacteria; phylum Pseudomonadota; class Alphaproteobacteria; order Rhodobacterales; family Rhodobacteraceae; genus Yoonia. Next base: position 5,231 of record JBFEQR010000141.1, read on the forward strand.
GGACCCGACGACCGCAACGCTGAACTTCTCAAGCGCCTTCATAACCAGCCATGAATACGGCACTGATGGTGCGGCAGGGCTTTCGACATCCTACAGCCTTGTCCTGACGCCCACGATCGGAGCTGCGGTCATGATGGGTGGCAGTCAAGCGACAAGCGGTGGCATCGACCTTGTTTGGGCGGTTAGCGGCGGCGGTGGTTATGCGGCCGTGCTTCAGGGGGACACGTCGACCGAGATCTTCGAGATCACTGTGAGCAGCACTGGCGTTGTGACGTTCGAGCAGAAAGGCGTGATAGACCAACCGCTTGCCAACAACGACCCCGTAACCCAGGACATCCTCCTGCTCGACAATGGGCAGCTTGCGGTGCGCCGTTCCGACACCATTGCTGACAAGGACAATGACACCGACGACGATGACGCGACCGTCGACCTTGGCGGTAATTTCGGGATCGGCGATGATGCGCCAGTGGCGAACGTCAATGCCGGAGGGACAGAGCCGGACGCCGTCTACCTCTTTGACGGCAATGCCTCTGCCGCCGGCCATTTCGAGGGCAACAACGGCTTCGACCTACCGACCGGCGATGCTACGGCGGATGGTCCGAACTCGGTTGTCGTCAACTTTGCTCCAGCCTTCGGCGAGACGAACGCCTATGGCAGCGACGGTCCGGGCACAACGCTGTCGGTCCACTCGCTACAGCTTCTCGTGACGGAGGGCTCCGCCGTACACATGGGTGGCAGTCAGGCAGAAAGCGGCGGTGTCGGGCTCGTCTGGGCGTTCGAAACCGCGACGGGTGATTACCTGGCGGTCACGAACAACACCGCAGAGGATGAAGTTATGCGCTTCTCGGTCAGTACGACCGGTCTCGTCACCTTCACGCAGTCCGGTGCACTGGATCACCCGGCCTCGGCCACGGCGTCGCCTTATACGACCGACATCCTCATGCTCGACGACAGCCAGCTTGCGGTCATGCGTACCGATACCGTCACTGACTACGATGGCGATCAGGACACTCATCAAGCCTCGGTGGATCTGGGCGGCAACTTCGCGGTCGGCGATGATGCGCCAGTGATTTCGCCAACAGACGGC
>JBFEQR010000142.1:0-6302 GCA_041549425.1 Yoonia sp.
AACGGGTGTCACAGCGACCGTTCAGGGCTGGCGCGACCTTGGAAAGCGCGTCTTTCCCTTGCCACATCCGTCGTGGCGCAATACCGCATGGCTGAAAAAGAACCCGTGGTTTGCAAAAGACCTGCTGCCAGACCTGCAAGCCCGCGTAAAAGAGGCCCTGACATGACCGACCTTGACCAAGCCCACGCCGCAATGGAAGCCAACCCGCAGGATGATAAACTGCGCCTGCAATTCTATGAACGGCTGGCCGACACAGAGCTGTTCATGCTGCTGGGTGAAGAGGCGGCAGGCGACCAGATCACGCCGGAACTGTTCGAGATCGAGGACCAGCGCTTTACGCTCGTCTTCGACCGCGAGGAACGATTGTCACAGTTTGTCGGGCGTGTCGCCCCTTACGCGGGTGTTCCCGGCCGTGCTTTGGCCGCCATGTTGCAGGGCCAAGGGATCGGGCTTGCGCTGAACCTTGAGGTGGCCCCTTCTGCAATGTTGATACCGGCAGAGGCCGTTGACTGGCTTGTGCAAACCTTGTCCCATGGCCCCCAAGAGACCGAGGCGCGGCTAAGCGAGGTTTCCGCGCCCAAGGGCTTGCCAGAGGCGGTTGTCACAGGACTGGATCGCAAACTGGCGATTGCCGCAGGTATGGCGCGCTTTGCCTATCTGGCTGCTGCGACCTATGACGATGGTGCGCGCGGCCATGTCCTGGCCTTTGTCGATGCGGTCGAGGGGGCGGAAAAGGCGTTGGCGTCAGTCGCAAGCGAAGCACTGACGTTTTCGGGGATCGAGGCGGGGGTGATCGACGTCCTGTTTGTCAGGGCAAGTGATCCGATGTCGGCCCATCTGGCGAAAGTCGGATTGCGTTTTGACCTGCCCGAGCCGCAAAAGCCGCAGGCCCCCGCTGCGCCGGGCATGGAGCCCCAAAAGCCGCCCAAGCTGCGTTAATAGCCCAGATTGCGGTCGACCAGAAAGCGAAACGGTTTGCCTGCCTCACCGCGCGCGATATTGTCGGCGATGATGGTCGCCGCTGTTTCGGGCCGTGTGGTGGATGCGATATGCGGCGTCACGGTAACCTGCGGATGCGCCCAGAACGGATGTTCTTTGGGCAACGGCTCGGTGCGGAACACATCGAGCGTGGCATGGGCAAGCTGCCCGCTGTCCAAGGCGCGCAACAGCGCCTGATCGTCGATCAACGGCCCGCGACCGGGGTTGATGACAAAACCGCCCTGCGCCATCAGCGCAAGGGTCTCATCGTTCAGGATATTTTCGGTCTGCGGGGTTTGTGGCAGCAGCAAAATCACGATTTCCGCGCCCTTCAGCGCCTCTTTCAGGCCGTCCTCACCGTGTAGACACCGGATATCGGGGATGTCCTTTGGTGACCTGCTCCAGCCGGTGACGGGAAATCCCAACTGGTGCAAGGCTTGCGCGCAAGCCGCCCCCAGCGCACCGATGCCAAGGATCGTTACAGTACGGTCGGCGGCAACCGGCGGGATCGTATCATCGCGCCAGACACCGTCCTGTTTGGTCACATGCACGTCCATTCCCAGATGGTGACGCAATGTGTGGCCGGTGACCCATTCGATCATCCCGCTTGTGAGACTGGGATCGACAAGCCGGCACAGCGGTTGGGTCAGGGTGGCATTGTTCACAACCGTTTCGACACCTGCCCAAAGACCCATGACCGCTTTGGCATTGGTGTAGGGGGTGAAATCGGTCACAGGGCCGTTTGGCGCAAAAACGATGTAATCCACCGCTTGGGGTGCGTGATCGCGGGACAGGTCCGCTGTCAGACCCGCAGCGGCAAAGGCCGCCTTTAGGGGCTGTTCATATTCGTCCCAACGTGCGGGTTTTGCGGAAAACAGGATATTGAGCATTATCGGGGCCTATGCACATGCGCGCTTTGGACCAGTCCAAAGGCAACCAGAAGAACCAGCATGGCCGAGCCGCCATAGCTGACCAGAGGCAAGGGCACACCCACAACAGGGGCAAGGCCCGTCACCATCGCCATATTGACAGCGAAGAACAAAAAGAAGGTCATCGCAATCCCGAGGGTCAACAGCGACGCAAAGCGGTCGCGGTTCCCCATCGCCGAGACAACGCAGAACAGGATGATCAGCAGGTAAAGGCTGAGCAGGGTAATCGCACCGATAAAGCCGAACTCTTCGGCCAGCGTGGTGAAGATAAAGTCGGTGTGCTTTTCGGGCAGGAAATTCAAACGTGATTGCGTGCCTTGCATAAAGCCCCGTCCGGTCCACCCACCGGACCCCAGCGCGATCTTGGCCTGTGTGATGTGATAGCCCGCGCCAAGCGGGTCATTGGCAGGGTCAAGAAATGTGTCGATCCGGCGGTACTGATAGTCTTTCAGCAACTGCCACGGCGTGCCACGGCTTTGGAACACGGCCACAATTGCGCCGATACCGGCGCTGGCGACGGTCGCGAAATAGGCCCAGTGCACACCGGCCAGAAACATCACCGTCGCCCCGCCGATCAGCAACAGCAGCGCCGTACCCAGATCGGGCTGACTGAGGACCAAAAGCGTGGGAAACAGAATGAACATGACGGGCAGGGCGACCCAGAACGGATGCGAGGTCTTTTTGTTGGGCAGCCAGTCATAGTAGGCGGCCAGAAACATCACCAAAGTGATCTTGGTCAGCTCTGAAGGTTGCAGACGCATAAAGCCGATGTCGATCCAGCGCTGCGCACCCATGCGCACCTCGCCGAAGAATTCGACACCCAGCAGCAGCAGGATGGACCCGCCATAGGCGAGGAACGCCATATTGCGCCAAAACCAGATCGGCACCATTGCCACGATGAACATCAACACCATGCCAAGGGCAAAGCGTTCCATCTGCGGTTCGGCCCAAGGCCGCATTGACCCGCCAGCAACCGAATAAAGCATCACAAAGCCCGCACAGGCTACCGCAATCAGTAGCACGATAATGGGCCAGTTCAGATGCAACACCTTGCGAAAGCCCGTGGGGACGAACTTGGTATTGTACTCAAGATAACTCATGCGCGGCTGCGGGTCTTGGCACCCTGCGGGATGCGGGCCTCGATCCGGCGTTGCTGTTCGGCGATCTTGTCGCGCACGCCTGCGGGATAGGCCTCAAGCGGGGGGGGGCCGCCGTATTGGGCCTGAAGCAGGATATCGCGCGCGATGGGGGCTGCCGCACGCGATCCCCCGCCGCCATGTTCCACCACGACCGACACGGCATAGCGGGGATTGTCATATGGTGCGAAGCCGACGAACAAAGCATGGTCGCGGCGTTCCCACGGCAGGTCTTCGTTTCGTGTCACGCCTGCGGCGCGCTCTTCGGGTGTGATCCGCCGCACCTGACTGGTGCCGGTCTTGCCAGCCATAATATGCGCCTCGTCGATGATCCGTGATCCATAGGCGGTGCCGCGCCGGTGGTTGCACACGTCGTTCATTGATGCACGGATACGGCGCAGGGTGTTTTCATTGATCCCGAGACTGTCACCCAACCCCGAAGGCTGTTCGACACCGTCCACAAGCCGGATCAAGCGCGGTGTCACCTCGCGGCCCGTCGCAATGCGCGCGGTCATAATGGCAAGCTGTAGCGGTGAGGCCAGAACATATCCCTGACCGATCGAGGCATTGACGGTATCGCCGATCCGCCATTCCTCGTCGCGTGTGCGCGATTTCCATTCCTTGTCGGGGGCAAGTCCCTCGGCTACCGCCGACAGGGGCAGATCATGGCGCACGCCCAGTCCCAGCTTGCGGGCCATTTCGGCCATCTTGTCGATGCCGACGCGCTGGGCGATCTCGTAGTAATAGCAGTCGCAGCTTTGCTTGAGGCTTTCGTGCAGGTTGATGTTGCCGTGCCCGCCGCGTTTCCAGCAGTGAAAGCGGATATTGAACACATCCGTATAACCCGGACAGTAGACCGTCTCGTCTGCGGCAACGACGCCTGCCTCCATCGCGGCCATCACGGTGACCATCTTGAAGGTCGATCCGGGGGGATAAGTGCCTTGCACGGCTTTGGCGGCAAGGGGGCGATACTTGTCCTGGTTCAGCGCGGTCCAGTCGGGCACAGAAATGCCGCGCACGAACAGGTTGGGATCAAACGCAGGGGCCGACGCTATCGCGCGCAAGTCGCCGTTTTCAAGGTCGATGACAACGGCGCCAGCGGATTCTCCGTCAAGGCGCGCCTGTGTGTAGCTTTGCAGGCGGCTGTCGATTGTCAACTGGATGTCCTTGCCTGGGTCCCCCTCCTGACGATCCAGTTCGCGCATGATGCGGCCCGCGGCGTTCACCTCGATCCGGCGGGTGCCGGCGCTGCCGCGCAGTGATTTTTCCAGCTTGTTTTCGGCCCCCGTCTTGCCGATCTGGAACTTGGGGATTTGCAGCAGCGGATCAGGGTCATCAATGCGGCCAAGGTCATAATCGCTGACCGGCCCGACATAGCCCACCACATGCGCCAGATCAGCGCCCCAAGGATAAACACGGCTCAGGCCCACCTCGGCCTGAATACCGGGCAGGGCAGGGGTGTTGAGGTTGATCTGTGCCACGTCCTCCCAGCTTAGGCGGTCGGCAATGGTGACCGGCACAAAAGGCGAGCGGCGGCGCATTTCTTCCATCGCGCGGGCAAGGTCATCTGGTGCGATGTCCACGATTTCGGTCAGTTTTGCCAGAACCTCACCGACATCGCCTGCGTCTTCGCGCACCATGACAACGCGGTAGTTCTGTTCATTATCCGCAATCGGGATGCCGTTGCGATCAAAGATCAAGCCCCGCGCGGGGGGCAAAAGACGGATGTTGATCCGGTTTTCTTCGGCAAGCAGGCGAAACTGGTCGGCCTGTTCGACCTGCATGGATTGCAGCCGCCAGCCCAAGGCACCCACAATCCCAAGTTGCGCACCACCCACCACCAAGGCACGGCGGCTGATGGTGCGTGTGCTTGCGATGATATCCTTGGGTGGCCTTTTCATAACAAATGCCCCTTGCTGCCGGTTTCGCCGGGTGCTGTGCGTGTCACACCAAAGACCAGATGGGCTGCGACCAACACGACAGGATACACAAGAATTGTTGCGGCCATCTGGCTAAGTGTCAGGGCAAAGGACGCCTGCTGCAGCATCACAATTGCCAGCACAATGCGGTTGATGACGGTGATCGCCACGATCCCCATCGCAATCGTGCCCCACTCGGCGAAAAAGGGCATATTGCGGAATTCATGGTTCTGGCGGCGAATAACCTCGGTCAGGATAACCACAAGTGCCGCCCACAAACCGGGCGGACGCATGAACAGAAAGTCGGTCATCAAAAAGAATGCGGCGATGACGATCACGGGCAGATAGCTGGGTTTGCGCGCCACCCAAACCAGCGTGACCGCCAAAAGCATATCCGGTCCGGCCCAAGCCGGAGGGCGCATGTCGTGCGGGACCAGTTCGATGATGACAAACAGGAATGCAAGGGCAATGAAAACCCCGCGATTGATCCATGTGCGGCTGTCTGTGCGTTCAGCCATCGCCAGCCTCCACCGATTGCAGGGCCACGGGGTTGATCGCGGCGGGACCAAAGAATTCGGCGTCAGGTGCTAGCAGTTCATCAGGGTCGGGGATGCTTTCATGCGGATGGGCACGCAGCACGCGCAGGAATTCCAGACGCTGATAATCCGCAGCAAGCCGCACCCGCAAGCGGTCGTCGGTACCAAGCGCCACTTGGCCCACCAACAGGTCCGCAGGGAAAACGCCGCCGTCGCCCGAAGACACAACGCGGTCGCCCGGACGCACAAGGGCAGTATCATCGAGAAATTCCAGAGGCGGGTTTAACGAATTGTCGCCCGCCAGAATGGCCTTTTGGCCAGAGGGCTGGATCGTTACGGGAATCCGGCTCGAGGTGTCGGTCAGCAACATGACGCGACTGGTTTCACTGCCAACACCCGCGATACGGCCCACAAGACCGATGCCGTCCATCGTCGGCCAGCCATCCACAATCCCGTCGCGTGCGCCGACATTGACCAGAACCGACTGCCGGAAAGGCGAACCGCTGTCGGTGATGACCACGCCGGTGACAAAAGTCAGTTGTGGATCAAGGCTGACGTTGTTGAGATCAAGCAGTTTGGCGTTTTCCTGTTCAAGCTGCAGTGCGGCTTCTTTCCAGGCTTTCATTTGCTGCAGTTCGCGGCGCAAATCCTGATTTTGGGCGCGCAACTGGCGGTAGCTTTCGAAATCGCTGATCAGGTTGGCGGTGCCGCGGATCGGGGCCATGGCCCAATCGAATGATGGCACAACAGCATCAATGGCCACGGCACGAAACCGTTCAACGCGCGGGCTGTCGATGCGCCAGA